>NZ_JBQNBW010000053.1:0-19293 GCF_052169735.1 Treponema sp. | reverse complement strand
CCAAAACTGCCGCATACCTGAAAACAAACGGAAAAAAGGATATCCGCCTCCGCCCATGCCGCTGTGTCCAAGCATTGACATCCTTGTCAATGCTTGGACGTGAGTTTGCATGCTGCAAACTCACTGTTGACTAACACCACCGCCATCCGTGGCGGTTCTGAATACGTACATCCGTGTACATTTTTGGCTGCGAGTTTTTTGTGGAACAAAAAATAGCGCTGTACTGACAGGATGTCAGTGGTTCCATGCAGTATCGAGTTACGTTAATTTACAACATCCATGTTGTAAATTAACGTGCGAGTTTTGCAAAAGCAAAACATCGTTTTTGCCTAATACGCCCGCCATCCTTGGCGGTTCTGAACAAAACTCGAAGCAACCAAATGTACATGGATGTATATTTGGTTGCGATGGCATCCGTGGCGGTTCTGAATTAGCATTCTTATCAATCAAGACAGATCACAAATGCTCAGAACCGTATGATGATTTTTCACTAATTCATCTGGAGAATCCCATACGCAAAAATCTTTCGTAATACCGTCACTGTGTATGCTATTTTCATGTCTGCCGGATTGACAAGAAGCCAAACACTCGGTTAAAATACGTCCGAATACTCGGTTTTATATAAGCTAAACGCTCGGTTCTATATAAGCCAAATACTCGGCTGAATATAGGCTGGGCGGAGGTTTTACAATGAAAGAATACTATCAAAGAGTTTCGGATAAAGTTTTACTGGAACATTTAGAATCTAAAGGAGCTGTGCTTATAGAGGGTGCTAAATGGTGTGGAAAGACAACCTCTGCAAAGCATATAGCCAAAAGTGTTATAGAGATGGATCGTCCGGATATGACGGAGCAGTATCAGCAAATGGCAAGGATAAAACCCTCGAATCTTCTTGAAGGTAAGGTTCCTCATTTGATTGATGAATGGCAGATAGCAACGAATATCTGGAATGCCGTACGGTATGAAGTTGACCGGAGAGGAGAATTTGGACAGTTCATTCTTACAGGTTCTTCGGTTCCTGCTGCGTTAGATGAGAGCATGCATACAGGAACAGGCCGGATCGTGCGTATGCAAATGCGTCCGATGTCTCTGTTTGAATCCAAAGATTCCACCGGCCAAGTGTCATTAATGGATCTGTTTAATAAGAAAGACATATCCACTGTGGACAATCATAGTATTGATGAAATTGCTTTTTTGATTTGCCGGGGAGGATGGCCGGCAGCTCTGAATCATGGTAAGAAAGTCGCATTAAAACAAGCATTTGATTATTATGATGCCGTTGTAAATGATGATATATCCAGAGTCGATAGAGTAAAAAGAGATTCTGAAAGAACAAAACGTATACTAAAATCCTATGCTAGAAATGTTGCAACACAAGCTTCTCTGGAAACAATCAGATCAGATGTAATCAGTAATGATGTAGAAACCTTTGATAAGGAAGCTCTTTATGGGTACCTGAATGCTTTGAAAAGAATATTTGTCATTGAAGATTCTCCTGCATGGAATCCGAATTTGCGATCAAAAACGGCTATTCGAACTTCTGATACTAGGTATTTTGTGGATCCGTCTATAGCTGTGGCAGCACTTGGACTTGGTCCAACGGATCTGGTCAATAATCTGGAGCTTATGGGTTTGATATTTGAAAACTTGTGTGTCAGAGATTTAAGAATATATGCCGATGCATTGGATGGCAGTGTATATCATTATAGAGACAAGACAGGTCTTGAATGTGATGCTGTCATTCATTTAAGAAACGGCAGCTATGGTTTGGTTGAGGTAAAACTGGGAGGGAATCAGTCGATCAATGAAGGCGCAGAAAGTCTGTTGAAATTAACGTCAAAAATTGATACGGAAAAAATGAAGAAACCTGCCTTTTTGATGGTTTTATGCGGAGTTGCTCCATTTGCCTATAAACGAGAGGACGGAGTGTTTGTTGTTCCGATTACATGCCTAAAGGATTAAGCAGGCTAGATCATTGCTTTTTAGCTTTTTCATACTCTCCTAGACAAATAATGAATTTAAATTTATTAACAACTGGGTGAGGCATGCAATGCCGCAGGTAAACCAGCATACCCCGATGCAGAGCGCCGGAGGGGCATCTGCGTTTGATATTTTCATCTATATCTTCAGATGTACATGAATGTATATTCTTAATGACATCAGCCCTTCCGCTTATCTCAGCATTCTTCTTTCGATAGCGTATTAAATAACAGTCCTGTCATTCCGCACGCAATCAATACAACAATAGCGGCAATCATTTTTTCAAAACCTGTTGATTGAGCGGCACCGGATAGATAAAACATTGCATTAACACAATAAAGATATGGCATCGGTACTTGAGATATAAAAACTCCGACAAAAGAGGCAATAAAACTTACCGCTACAGCTGCCTGTGCACTCTGCTTAAAATGCAGCATAATGCTGATTATCATCATTGCTATGACAGTACACACGATGCCGTGAATGACATAAACAGCCAAATGAGTCAATACAAAATTGATTCGGATATTATGCAGGTTAAATTCTGTTTCCAGTAGACATATCGAAAGAAACGTCAGCACGGTATATAACAGAGCAATGATACAGAGCGCAACGGTTTTGATCGTAATAAGAACATTTTTTGTTATCGGCACCGTTAATATATTGATAAGCGTATTATTTTGTCTTTCCAATAAAAACAATTCCATCCCTATCAACGAAAAAATCGGTATGAATAAATAATAGCTGTTTACGATAAGACCGTTATGCAAGAAAAATCCTAACGTTTCGCCATACGCAACATTATTATATACTCCTTTTCCCATAAGCGCCTGTATAACGGCAGACATAATAATGACAAGCAGTAGTATCCAAAAAAACTTTTTCCGTTTCAGCTTTTTAAATTCAAAACACAGCATTCCTATCATTCTCATAAGCCTATACTTCCTGTTTTTCAAGAATGATCAGCGATGCAATCAGGTAGAGTATAAATACGGCAATCACATTGATCAGCAATAAACCGATATGGGGATTATTTTGTACACCTTCAAAATTCTTATACCAGATAATATGCGGCACACTTGCCAATGGGCTGATCCCTTGTAAATATCTCATCGATAAAAAAGAAGCGATTACATATATACTTCCCGCTAAATTCGTGATGACGGTATTCCCCTTTGTAAAAACGGTGATAAGCGAAACAGGCAGCATAGCAAGCGTTACAAAGACTGAACTTAAAACGCACAGCAAAAAAAACCGTAAAACGAGTGCCGCCGTCATACCGGATCGAAACCGGCTGCAGTATCCCGCAACGCAGGTGATGACAAACACCGCTGTCATAAACATACATGCCAGCAATAACACATATACGGCTTTCGCAAAGAAAAACCGTTTTTTTGACACCGGAATTGTCCATAAGTATTTTATCGTATCGCTTTTATAGTCAGTAGAAAAAATTGCCGTTATAAACGACAGCAATATCATCGGTAAAATAAGAAAGTCCATATAGCTCAACGCAAATTTATACAAGTACATAAAATCGTCAAATAAGCCTACTGCACGTACCGTATAAAAAACGGTAATCGCTTCATAGACGACAATTAATAGTGCAGAAATAGCGAGCGCTTTTGATCTTTTATTTTTCCGTATTTCGGATACCAGCACATTAACCAATTCCTTGACCTCCCGTAACCTTTTTAAAATAGTCTTCAAGCGTCATCCGTTCTTTCATAATACCGGACACCTCTATGCCATTACCGACAAAAATTGTATTAAGCTGTGCAACACTGATATCATCGCTTTTTACCGTAATACTGTCCGCTAAACAGATGATATCCGATTCCTTTACCCCTTCTTTAAGAAGAACTCTTTTTACCTGCTCCGTATCCTGTACAAAAATTTTTATACCTTCGGTTTTATTTTGCCATTCGGCTATATCTATCTCGTCGATCAATTTTCCGTCATTGATAATTCCAATGCGGTCTGCCAAACTTTCAATTTCGGATAATATATGACTGGATATTAAAATGCTCACCCCTGATTGTTTTAAATCGATAAGCAGTTTTCTTACCTCTGCAATGCCGATAGGATCAAGTCCGTTAATAGGCTCATCCAGTATCAACACTTCAGGATCATGCATAACGGCATTGGCAATCGCCAATCGTTGCTTCATTCCCAGTGAATATTTTGAAAAGAGTTTTTTGTCGTTATACGGTAAATTGACCAACGCCAGAGCTTTTTGTACGGCCTCATTGTCAAGCGCTTTTAAGCGTGCAAAAATGTGCAAATTTTCAGTTCCCGTTAAATTGGCGTAAAACCCCGGATTTTCTATGATGCAGCCGACTTTCCGTAATATGGCTTTTCCCTCGCCGGTATTGGTATCATTGCCTAAGATATGGACGTGCCCCTCCGTTGGTTTTACAAGCCCTAACAGCATCTTCATTATCGTCGTTTTACCGGCGCCGTTTCTTCCCAACAGTCCGTATATCTCGCCCTTTTTGACGGAAAAAGAAACCGAATGCACAACGGTTGTTTCGCTATACTTTTTTGTTACATTGCTGATTTCTATTACATTCATCACGTAAACCTCTCACTCCAATATCAGGAAACCGCTCATGGCTTATCTATACTCATATAGTTACCTATATGAGTAGTATACTGTTTTCTTACTATTTATACCAGAGCTTGAAGCGATATGGGGTGTTTTTTGCCGGAAAACAAATTGAGTGTTGTCTTGCTTCCCTCTTGATTTGGTAATTACATTCTTTATATTATTAGCGGATGAAGTAGCTCTCTATATCTTAATATCCAACGCTCCTGCGTTGTACACATAATATATTTTAATACTGATGGTAAAACTATTAGATAAGGAGGGATGAAATCTGCGTGATGGGCAATGCTGGAATCGAACCAGCGACCCCAAGCGTGTCATGCTTGTACTCTAACCAACTGAGCTAATTGCCCGCATATAAACAACAGGATAAATTTTATCGTATTTTACTATTTACGTCAAGAGGTAAAACCGGTATACTGCTGCATAATTATGAATCTTGAAGCATTTATTTTAGGCTGCGGAGGTATGATGCCGCTGCCGTACCGTCATTTGACCTCTGTATTACTTCGCCGTGAAGGAGATTTATTTCTATTTGACGCAGGCGAGGGGACGCAGGTCTCATTACGCTGGTTAAATCTCAGATGGAAAAAGATCAATACCATTTTTATCAGTCATACACATGCCGATCATGTTACCGGCTTACCGGGAATTTTAATGCTTTCTGCACAGGTAGACCGGGATGAGCCGCTGTATATTATCGGTCCGCCGAAAATTAAAGAGTACATCGAAACAAGCAGGCGGGTTTTGGATATGTATATCAATTATGAGATTATTGTCCAAGAAGTTACCGATCCGGGCATCGTATATAAGACTGATGAATTTCAGGTACGGGCTTTTTGGCTTGAGCATACTAAACCGTGTCTGGGGTATGTCTTTGAGGAATTTCCGCGTCCTGGGGCATTTGATCCGGAAGCTGCGCGCAGGCTCAATGTCCCCTGCGGTCCGCTTTGGTCTAAGCTGCAAGCGGGTGAGTCGGTAACCGCTTCCGACGGCTCTATCGTAGAAAGCAGTCAAGTACTTGGTGCTCCCCGGAGCGGCCGTAAATTCAGTTTTGTAACGGACACCAAATATCTGCCGTCTATTGCTCTGGAAGTAGCGGATTCTGATTTTTTTGTCTGCGAATCTATGTTTGAAAAGGGAATGGAGAAAGATGCCGCTGAAAAAAAACACATGACCTGTATTCAGGCGGCTCAAATTGCAAAAGATGCAGCGGTAAAGAAGATGGCGCTCATCCATTACAGTCCCCGGTACACCGATTACGACTTAAAACAGCTTTTAAAAGATGCACAGGAAGTCTTTCCTAAGACCGTCTTATCAAAAGATAGAATGATAGAAACAATAGAGTATCGGGACTAGCGCTAGTATGACACAATCTGGTGAATATGCAGCAGTACACGCTGCTGCGGATAGCGGTGAAAAGCGGATTTATTTTGAAGATGAGTATTGCGCTGTGCTGTATAAAAAAGCAGGGGAGGATTCTCAAACGTTTTTTAAGCGGTTGTTTCCTCAAAAACAGTTTGCGGCAGCGGTAAACCGGCTTGATACGCCCGTGTCCGGATTGATGATTGCTGCATTTACTCCGCAGATACAAACACAGTTTTCCCGCGCATTCGAGGCGGGAGCAATACGGAAAGCGTATTGGGCTATCTGTGAACGTGCCGGAGCGGGGAAGGCTGCACAATTTGCAGCTGATATTTCGCCGAAAACTACGGAATCTGCTCCCGTGAGTGCTGCTGCGGTATGTGCTTCAGGAATTGCCCCTTCAGCATTTGCACCGGAGGACGCTGCGGTAAGGACAGCCGGTGCTGCAGTAGGCAGTACTCTGGAACATTGGATCGGTTTTTCTACAAAAACGCAAAAAGCTTTTATAGCTGCCGCACCGGATAACCGGAGCAGTAAGGCTCGGCTAAAAAAAGCTGTGCTGGCATGGATGCTCTGCGGGAGCGGTGAACGGTATGACTTTCTCCGCATTCACCCGCACACCGGCAGAACACACCAGATACGGGTGCAGATGGCTGCTATCGGCCGTCCGATTAAAGGAGACCTCAAGTACGGTGCCCGGCGGAGTGAACCCGGCGGCGGCATCCGGCTGCATTCTTTCAGCGTCGATTTTACGCATCCTATAACCGGTATGCCGCTGCATATCGAAGCGCCGCCGCTTCAGCCTGATACCTTGTGGAGTCTTTGCATAAAAGCCTGTGCCGACAGCAGCTCTTTTGGGCAGCTTTCAGCCCTACACCGGGGAACAGCGGAATGAAGCGGTCGAAGAGCAGCGCCGGTGCTGCTGTTTTTGAAGCCTATTACGCCGGTCTTTTTGGCAGCCGCTGGGAACCATTAAAACAAGCACTTTTAGCGGAAACAGAACCGGCTGCATTCTCCGTATGCGGGGAAAAGCCTTACTACCTTGATCGCGCCAGTATTGCTGCAGCACAGGCGCTTCCGCTGCTTGAGGAAGGCCGCTGTTTGGATATGTGTGCAGCGCCGGGCGGAAAAACGCTCGTGCTTGCGTCCGGTATGGGGGCAGAGGTTTATCTACAGGCGAATGAACTTTCACGGACACGCCGTGCCCGTTTAATCAATGTTATTGGAGAACATCTGCCGGCAGCAATTTCCGCCCGTGTTGAAGTAACCGGCTTTGACGCTGCTATCCTGCCTCGGTTTGAGCAGAATCTATACGACCGTATTCTCTTAGATGCCCCCTGTTCATCGGAGCGGCATGTTCTCACGGATCCAAAGTATTTAGCAGTTTGGACTCCGGCTCGAATTAAAGCGCTGGCACAGCGGCAGTGGGCGCTCCTTTCAGCGGCATTTTTAGTGCTGAAACCGGGGGGCTTTCTTGTCTATGCGACCTGCGCCCTCACCGATGCGGAAAACGATGGCGTAGTTGCACGGCTTTTAAAAAAATACAAGCAGGATGTGCGTATTCACCAATACGGTACACCACCTACCGGCACTGAGATACATTTTTTGCACGATACAGCGGCAAATAATATGGTAGGCTTTGCAAGCAGCGTAGCGGCAGTCAGTACCGCTGACATTTCAAGTAATTCTTCTATCAGCAATGCCGGTATCTGTACTGCAGAACATATACCGGCTCTAGCGGATGGAAGTATAGCTTTCTACGGTTCCGCCGCGCAGCTTCCGCCTCTTCCGTATGAGCAGACAGAATATGGCTGCCGTTTTTTACCCGATGTATGCGGCGGCGCAGGTCCGCTGTATTTTTCGCTTATTGAGAAGCGGGCATCAACTGATTGAGGGCATCTTTAAAAACTCAAGCATAGTTTTTAAAAGATTCTCTCACTTTAAGGAAATACTATGACTGATTACTATGAACCGGGGGATATTCCTCAGCAGGGCAGACCTATCAAAACCTTTGTGCTCCGGAAAGGACGAATTACTGATTCTCAAAAAAAAGCCTACGCAGAATATGCTCCGAGGTGGTGTATTCCCTATAGCGCACAAATGGTATCTTTTGCGGAAGTATTTGGGAATGATAATCCTGTGATTATCGAGATAGGATTCGGCATGGGAGTCGCAACGGCAGAAATAGCAGCACAGAATCCTTCCATCAATTATATCGGCATTGAAGTTTTTCAAGCTGGAGTCGGTAAGCTGCTCAACGAAATAGAACACCGCAACCTTTGCAATATCCGCATTATCGAACATGACGCTATCGAAGTGCTTGAAACTATGATTCCTGACAGCTCTCTTGCCGGGTTCCACATTTTTTTCCCTGATCCTTGGCAAAAGAAAAAGCACCATAAACGCAGACTGATCCGCCGTCCGCGGACTGATCTTCTTACCAAAAAACTACAGGCTGGCGGCTATCTCTATATGGTAACCGATTGGTATGAATATGCAGAAGATGCGTTTGCGGAGCTTTCCGCAACGGAAGGGCTTTGTTCCTGCTATGAAGGATTTGCCCCTCCTCAGACATGGCGGCCAAAAACAAAGTTTGAGCAAAAAGGCTTGAACAAAGCGCACCGTATTACAGAGCTGATGTTTCAGCGGAAGGAATAGCCTGTTCGATAACTGCACTGCCGAACAGGTTTAATAAAAAAGCTTGCAAATTGAAGCTTTACCTATTATACTGGCTCTATTCGATACCTGCATTTTCGAACAGGTTTACTTTCGTACGGATGATACAAATGCCAATGAGAAAACAGATTACTATCCGCTTTTTGCATAGAACCGTGCTGTTTTTATTTTCTTTTGTCATTACCCTGTGTGCATTGTTTGTGCTCGGTAATGTGCAAAATTTTCTCGATTCCAGCCAATCAATGATTTTACGGTTCCTGCTGGGAGCAGGAGGCTTGCTCTGTATCTTTTCGATATTCGCATTTTTATTTGAGTTATACTATATCTTCCATCTGAGGACTGTCCGGTACCTCGGTCATTGTATTATGAGCGGTATAGCCTGCATTGTGGGCTTAGGAACAGCTGTGCTCGCTGCAGTTATCCTGTTACTTTCGAGTGGGGTGCAGCTCTCATAAGCGCATAAGGATGTGATATGTTTTTTAGAAGAATATATGCAGGACGTGCTGCTGTGTGCACCCAGAATCAAGCTGAATCGATAAAAAGAGCAGTAGTATCAGCATATACGCAGTTTTTAGCCTCCAATCAATTACAGGAAAAAGATATTATTTCTATTCAATTTTCACTTACAAATGATATAACGGCAGCAAATCCTGCAACCTTATTGCGTTCTGCTGGTTATGCTTGTGCAACGGCGCTTTTTTGCAGTGCCGAACCAGAAATAATAGGGAGTCCTCACGGTATTATCAGACTTCTTATTTATTATTATGGAAAAAAGAAACCGAATCCGGTGTATCTTGGCGGAGCGGAAAAACTGCGTCCTGACTTATTTACCAAACCGGATCTGTAAAGATGAGTTGATTGTATGAAGGAAAAAGCAAATAAGGAAACAATGTGGATTGTCAGCCGTGAGTATGCAGGCTTTGCAGAGGCAGGCGGTGTCAAGAATGTTGTAAAGTCGCTGGCAGAGGCAGCAGCAGCCTACGGTTTTCAAGTTACGGTATTTTTACCCCGCTATGGTAATATCACCCGCGTTTTGGATAGCTGCATAGGTGAAGTAGTGCTGAGAGTAGGCGATATACTGCATACGGTACGCTATTTTGAGCTGATACAGGATTCGATACAATTTATCTTTATTGATTCTCCTGTTTTTACGGAAAAAAAAGATATTTATACCTATTGTGCTGAAGAAATTGAATATTTCAGGAAAAAACTTAACCGTCCTGACCTTAAAAAAGGTGAAGGCTATATAGATAGCCATGAGATGAATATTTTGTTTCAAAAAGCGGTATACTGTTATGGGTTACGGCAGCATACCGCACCTCATGTACTTCACTGCCATGACGCACATACAGCGTTGTTACCGGCTTTTATTTTTTCCCATTTTATTGGTAAGCTCTTGTTCCGCCATACCCGTGCCCTTATTACAATCCATAATGCAGGAGACGGCTATCGGCAGACCTTTTATTCATTTGACCGTGCTGCTGCTCTCACCGGTCTCTCCCGGAAGGTGTTGGAATACGGACGGATTGATCAAACTGTTGAGCCGTTTTTAATCGGAGCAGCTTTTGCTGATTTAACAACGGTTTCCCCGTGGTATGCACAAGAGCTGATAACACCGGACAAATCACCGTATTCTTATCATTTTTCTCAAGCCCTTGCCGAAAAGCATATCCCTATCACCGGTATTACCAATGGGATTGATTTTGCTGCCTATAATCCGTATACTCCCGCCCGCTCCGAACTCCCTTTTGCATTTGATATAAGCCGGGAACAGTTTGATGGTAAGTACCGCTGCCGTTCATTCTTGCTTGACACATTAAAAAAGCAGGATTCTCTTACACAGATGTATGAGGGAACTCAATGGTTCGGCAGTACCGATGCTCCGCATCCGGATGAAAAATGTCTCTACGTGATGTATCACGGACGGCTTGTACGGCAAAAGGGTGTAGATGTACTGCTCAAGGCGATTCCTCTGATGCTGAAACGCTGTCCGGCACTCCGTGTTCTTGTTATGGGACACGGAGATACCCGCCTTGAAGCACAGGCAATAGACTTGACACAGGAGCTGCCCGGCTCATTTGTGTATTGTAAGGGATATAACCGAAAAGCAGCGAGGCTTATCACCGCTGCAGCTGATTTTATTATTTTGCCAAGTCTTTTTGAACCCTGCGGTTTGGAAGATTTGATTGCTCAAGTTTATGGAACTATCCCCATTGCAAATAGTCAAGGGGGACTCCAAAAAATTGCTAACGGAAAAACAGGGTTTCTCTATAAGGTTCCCGGCGGTCAAGATCAAAATATTGATGAACATGCACGGGCATTGACAGCAGCAGTACTGGAACAAGCGGATGTATTTTTACAAAGCAGTAAGGTACGGCTTGTGGATGTACCGTATTTTAAGAAGATAATTATGCAGGCGTATACTGTTCTGCAGACAGATTTTTCGTGGCAGCATATTTTTAAAGATCAGTATTTACCGCTGTTTCATTCTTCCGGTAAGTAAATACTTCTTTAAAATACAACAGCCGGACACATTGCTGAGGAATGTGTGCAATTTCTAAAAATTCTATGCGTTTTTGGAAAATTTATTATTTAGTCCTGTTTTGTTTATGCCGATATGGAAACTATGGTGGGAGATTATGGAAAAAGAAGTTATTATACATTTTTTGGATGATCATTGGGACGAATTTATTGAACTGCTGTCTAAGACAGTAGAACAAGAAGCCGGTTTATTGCAAAGCGAGCAGTTTCCTAATCAGGTATATGAATTTACCGGTATGCTTTCAAAAGTACTCGCTGCATACCGAAAAGATGAAGATAAACGTATAAACTCAGAAAGACAGGCAGATTCAATCCCGGCGCAGTGGGTGACAGAGGCGCAAGTCTTAGCTGCTTATGATGCCGATACGAAAGGGCTATTAGAAAAAGCACAAACATTCCGCAGGTGCGGTGTATCGAATGATGATATGACTCCTCATTCTATCGTTATTAAGAACGGACTGTTTATTGTACAGCCTCAGCAAAATAAACGAAAACTCAATTCTGCATTTAAAAAACTTGTCGATTCGGTTTTATAAACCGAGAGAGCGTATAAATTATCGGAGCTGCTCTCACTGTATTGACAAAAAACGCATTATATGAATAATGCTTGAAGCATGAGTGCTGAGGCAATTAGTCTTTGTGCATACGCAAAGATTAATCTCCATCTAAAGGTTCTTGGCAAACGTGCTGATGGTTTTCATAATTTGGCAAGTATTTTTCAACGTATTTCTGTAGCCGATTATCTATCAGTAGAAGAATTTGATGATGGTAACTGTTTAGTAGAATCGCCGATGATGTCCTTGCCGCAAGATAATACACTTACCCGTGCGTGGGAATGCTTTAGGTATGCTGTTGGTTTGGATAAGGGGATTCGTGTCCGGCTAATCAAGAATATTCCGGCAGGGAGTGGATTGGGCGGAGGTTCATCTGATGCTGCAGCGCTTTTGAGAGGAGTTAATCAGCTCTTTGATGTGCGGCTTTCTGATGATGAATTGCAAAGGCTTGCTCTTCAAGTAGGAAGCGATGTTCCGTTCTTTTTGGGACCGGCTGCGGCGTTTGTAACGGGAAGAGGTGAGTTTTTTAAAGCTTTACAGCCCCGTACGGATTGTTTCGGTATTTTGATTTGGGTTGGCGTTCAGAGTTCAACGCCGGATGCTTACCGTATGTTGGATGCGCAGAGAATGCATCTGCAAACAGGCGGAGTTGCTGAGGATTTTGAAGATATTGCTGCTCAGTATCGGGTGCCGTTAGCTGCGTGGCAATTTGTGAACGATTTTCAATCAGTGCTTGCGGAACAGCATCCTGTTATTGCTGAGGCGGTTGCTGATTTGTATGGGCAGGGAGCCGTATTTGCTCGGATGAGTGGGTCGGGTTCAGCCGTTTTTGGCTTGTTTGATACGGAAAAAACAGCGGCTGATGCTGTATGCCTCTTGAAAAAAAAATGGAAGTGGTGTAAACCTTTTATATTGCTTGCGCTATAAGTATTTACGATGTATAATGTACCTACCGCAAGGAGGAGCATAGCATGAAAGTGACTGATGTTCAGATTCGGAAGGCAATAGGCGAGGGTAAGCTAAAGGCTTATGCGACAATTACTTTTGATGATTGCTTTGTATTACATAATGTAAAGCTCATTGAAGGTGAAAAAGGCATTTTTGTTGCAATGCCGAGTAGAAAGACTAAAACAGGAGTGTATAAGGATATTGCCCATCCTATAACGCCTGAGTTTAGGCTTTCGCTGCAGGATAATATCCTTGCAGCATACAATACTTGTGCGGGAGACTAAAACAGGTCTTTTGCATCGGTGTTGAAGTTTAGTGATATGGAAATTATTATGCACTGAAAGGTGTGTAGTTTTTATAATGGGACGTCGGCAAGTGGTAAGCCAACGGTTTTTGGTGCCGTTATTCCGTAGGTTCGAATCCTACCGTCCCAGTTCTAAAAGTGATTCCGGTTATAACAGGTAATACTATAATTGGCTTTTACTTTTTGTTCAAAAAATTATGAAAGGGGCTTTCTACGCGGAAGGAGCCTCTTGTTTGCGTACATGCAAAGGAGTTCCTAATTATGGAAGAAAGAGTATTGACTGCAAGCAGCAGGACTGATTTTGGAAAAGCTGCGGCTGCGAAGTGCCGTAAAGCAGATCGCTTGCCTGCGGTTATCTATGATCGGAACGGTCGTTCAACCGCTATTGATGTTCCTTATCGTGATTTTGCAAAGCTGTTTAAAACAGTTACTGAAAGTACCCTCATTACTATTAAGGTTGATGGGAAAGATGATTATGAAGTTTTTATCAAAGACTATCAATATGATATAGTATCTGATAAAGTTTTTCATGCTGATTTCTATGCTGTTGAACGCGGTCAAGTGTTACGTACAAAAATTCAAATTAGGCTTACCGGTTCTCCGGAAGCGTGCCGTCAGGGTGCGGTGTTAGAGACTGGTATTACAGAAGTAGAAGTGGAATGTTTACCGCGTAATCTGCCGGAGCGTATTGTTATTGATGTTTCTACGCTTGGTGCAAATGAATCGTTCCATGTTCGTGATATTAAGGTTCCTGAAGGGGTAAAAATCCTTACCGATGCTGATTTGGCAGTTGCTATGGTTAAATTTACAAGGGATGTGTCCTCTGCAGCTGATACGGCGGAAGCATCTGAGGATGCAGCAGCTGAAGCAAAAGCTTGATTTTAGTCTAATAGAGTGTATAAAACGAGTAAGTTTGTTATCAAACTTACTCGTTTTTTTTATCACTGCTATTACACAATAGTCTATTTTTCAGAATTAAGAAGCAGCCCTCACTTTCGATTTATAGCTTTTAATTTTTACGATCTCAAGGTAATGACAATTTTTAGAAAAAAGTTTACACTAGTAAAGATTGCCGATCATGGTCTGCTATAGAAGCTCGGCGTTTTTTAGGAGTACGGGACAGGGTGTTTTTAAAAAGTCTTGAAATATTTGGATTTAAATCCTTTGCAGATAGAACTCGTATAGAATTTGCCGCAGGAATTACCGCCTTGCTTGGACCAAACGGCTGCGGTAAAAGTAATGTTGTTGATGCAATGAAGTGGGTATTAGGTGAACAGGCATCAAAAACACTCCGTGCGGAAAAAATGGAAGACGTTATTTTTAACGGTACCGAATCGAGAAAAGCGCTCAATGTTGCAGAAGTTACACTCACAATCAGCAATGAAAACGGTTTATTAAATCTGGAAGTAAGTGAGATAGCCATTAAGCGAAGACTCTACCGGTCAGGCGAGAGTGAGTATTTTATCAACAATACGCCGGTACGCTTAAAGGAAGTGCGTGAGCTCTTTTGGGATACCGGGGTAGGGAAGGCTGCGTATTCCGTCATGGAACAGGGTAAGATCGACCAAATCCTTTCCAGTAAGCCGGAAGAACGCCGGTATTTGTTTGAGGAAGCAGCCGGTATTACTCGTTTTAAGGTTCGCCGCGCTGAAGCTGAACGAAAGCTGCAAAAAACCGAAGAAAATATGCGGCAGGTGGAAGGCGTTTTGACTGAGGTTCGCCGTTCCTACGATACATTAAAGGTTCAAGCAGAGAAAACGGTAAAACATCGCGCATTCAAAGAAGCTATTTTTGAACATGACCTTGATATACAGCTGCTGCGTCTTAAAAAATTTACTGATGATTATGCTCAGCGGGAGGAGAGCATAAAAGACGCGAAGTTCAAACGGGATGAGGTACAGAGAAAAATCGATTCTATTCATACCATGCTTTCTGAAAATATGGATGAAGTGAACAGCCTCGAAAAAAAGCTGGATGAGCACCAGAAAGAGATTTACGGACTGGCTATCGAAAAACGCGGAAAAGAAAACCAAGCGCGATTGCAAGCTGAGCGGCAAACCGAATTAAAAACAAAACTCGGGCAGCTGGAACTACGCAAAGCAGGACTCGAAGAGCGGATTGAAACACTTCAAGAAGATGCAGATGAACAGGATGCAAAGGTTCACGGCTTTCAAAAACAGGTACGGGATATTGAAAAAAACATCGGCGATTTTGAAGAAAGCCTCAGACTTGCATCACAAAAAATCACTGATAATGATTCTACCCGTGTAAAGCTGCAAGAACACATCGTATCGCTTGATAAAAAACGTGCAGATATGGAAACTGAGCTTCGCTCCATTACGGAAGATATTGTTACAGAGCTTGATAAAAACCTTTCAGCAGCAGGCTATTCTGCACAAGGACGGGGTAAAATAGAATCACAGCTTTTTGACCGTCTGAATCAAATAAAAGTATTGCTGAATGGCCGGAAAAATATTTTCTCTGACTTTGCAGCACTCTCAAATCATACGGAAAAAGAAACTGCTCAGTTTGCCCAAAATGCTGTGCAGTCATTCACCGATTTGCTTAGTTTAATACAATTACTCGAAGAGGATGTACAAGCATACAAAAAATCTTCTGCGGGCTTTATTGATGATTTTTTAGCTCCCGAAGGCATTATCACCCAAAAACGCGGTATAGATTCCGCTATTGAAGCAAATAGAACTACAATAGAAGAAAAACGGCAAACAATTGCAGCCCTTCATACGGAAAATGAGCAGCTTACTGTTAAAATCAACGAATACCGGAAAACATTGGAAGATTTGCGTATTCATAAGACAAAGATGAAAGCAGAATCCGATGCAGCAGAACAGCAAGCAGCATTTTTACGGCGGGAACTTGCAGCACAGCAAAATGCTCTCCGTGATCTTGAGAATGAACTCTACACGGAACAAAAGCGCTTTGAAGAGATAAAAGAGCAGCTTCTGGAAATTGAAGGAGAAATTGCCTCGATTGACCGTAAAGGTCGGCAGTTGACGGAGGCGTTAGAGCAGCTGGAAAAAGAAATTGCGTCTCGGAATAATGAACTTTCCAGCAATGAGGGGACTCTGAAAACATTGAACGCAGAGCTTACCAAACATAACTCACTCATAGAAAAATATTATGTCGATACCGCTACGCTTGAGATTGAAATTAAAAACGTCAAAGATAATTTTAGAGAAACACATTCCCGTGAGCTGATGGAGTTTGAGGAGCGGATGTATAAGATCACCGCGTCTTCTATGGATTTACGGAATGAGCTTGCAGAGTTGCGCAAACAACTGAAAGACCTCGGCAGTGTGAATTTAATGGCACCGGAAGAATTTGCAGAAGTTAAAACTCGGTTTGATTTTTTGACGGGGCAAATCAGTGATCTTGATAAGGCGCGGACAGATTTGCAGCGGATTACCGATGAAATTAAGGCAGAATCGACAGAACTGTTCCTGGCGACATATAATAAAATTAAAAAGAATTTTCATAATATGTTTAGGCGGCTCTTCGGAGGCGGTAGAGGTGAAATTAAACTAACCGACCCTAAACAAGTTCTTGAGTCGGGTATTGAAATATTTGCACAACCGCCGGGGAAGAAGCTGGAGAATATCAGTCTCTTGTCGGGAGGTGAAAAATCCATGACAGCTGTTGCTCTTCTTTTTGCAACATATATGGTCAAACCTTCTCCATTTTGTCTGCTTGATGAAATAGATGCAGCTCTGGATGAACAGAATGTAGGCAGATTCGTTGCCGCGCTGTCAGGCTTTGCAAATGTTAGTCAGTACATCGTTATTACGCATAATAAAAAAACAGTACTTGGCGCTCATACCATGCTCGGTGTTACTATGGAAGAATCCGGAGTGTCAAAGCTCATCGCTATTAAGTTGGATAATGATGTTGAGCTTTTAAAACAAGAGCAAGTTAATGAAGCTGCCGATACCTTTATAGAAGAAGATGTGGCGCCGGAAGAGGGAGTGTATATTCCGTCCCGCCCGCCGAAGCGGATACATGCAAATCAGGAGGAACAGCCGGATGGACATCTTGGAAACGATACGGACGCATAGGCTTATTTTTTTAGCTGCAACGCTTGGATTGCTGATCATACTGCTGATTATTTCTGTTGCGTTGTTAATAAACGGAACAAAGAAAATAGAAACGGATCCTGATGAAATTATGATCTCGATAGATCCTGTTGTGTTTCAGCTTCCAAATGAACCGCTTGAGCTGCCGCCGATACAATATTCGCGGAAGCAAAAAAAGATTTGGAGTGATGCTGATTTACAGTATTGGTATACTATGCCTGATGCGGAACAAATGAAAAGACTGCATGAAATAAATGAGCAGCAGATGAATAAACTGTGGGAGAGCGTACCGTGAAAAACTTAATATATCCGTTTTATTTTTTGCTCGTTTCCTTACTTATCTTACCTGCGGCGTGTACTACCACGGAACCTGCCGTAGAAAAAACGCAGCCTGCTGTTGAGCGGCAGCAAGAATTGCAGGATGGAACGGCTGTACGTAGAGCACAGCCGGATGCACCTTCCCGGAACGAGAAGTCTGGGACAGATGCTGTGAATAAGCAGCTTCCTGTATCCGATGCAGTATCGGGTGCTACAGCGGATGCGGTATCAGGGGCAACAATGTCTCGAAAATCCCCCCCAGCACGCGGAAATCCGCAAGCTGATTCCGGAAAGCAACTGCCGAAACAGCAGGAGCCGTCTATTGCTACAAATACGGATAAAGCCGGCAGAATGACACAGAGCAGTGAAACGCCGCTGGTGAAAAATAACATAGAGCAGTCCTCTGCCGCAGAAGTGCTGGGTAAGCGCTTGCCTGCTGCTGTAAGCCCTGAGCAAAAACCTACAGCAGCTCCGGGAACAACAGAAGTACCGGTGATTGCTATTGTTGATAAAAAACCGGACGGTATAACAGAGCCGGCGGATATGTCTCAAACGGCGGCTGCAAATCATAAACCGGATGAAGGGCTGGGGACTTCGGAGAATACTGCACAACCGGCGGAGGAAAGTATTCCCATCGCTGAATTGCCGGAGGAACAAAATATCAGGAAAGACACAGACTCTGCTATTTTTACTGCTGCTAAGATTTCCGCCTCCGCTGAAATTGTTGAAAAGCAGGAGACCGAAAGTCGAGTAGCTGTTTCTGCCGGACAAACGTATGAAGAAACCCTTGCGGATATTATCAGCAATTTTGAGGAGCAGGGCGGTACCCACGGCTACGAAGCTCCGCGTACCTTCCATGAGGAAATGCTTGATCTTTTTTCTCCGCAGATATTCACGGTTGCCTTAACAAAAGAGCCGGAAACGGAGCAGAAAGTAAAAGTGTCCCGTATGGTGGCGGTAGAAGAAAAGCAGCGGCTTGAGCTAACCTATCCTGGACACGGCTGGGTCTATGTAGGTGAACAAACCGCTCAGCAGGGACTCAAATATGAACAGCGAAAACTGCAGGATAATAACTCTATTTTCATGTTTACCGCAGAGAAAAAAGGCGATTATGTGCTGCATTTTTCCTATTTCGACGTGTTTACCAACGATTTTATTACGGATGCAGTAGCTGTATCCGTGTCGGCAGCGCGCTCAACTGCGGCAAAGTCGATGGTGCGGGCGCCGGATTACCAAAATGACTCCGAGACAAGAGAAACGCTGCATCAGCTGAATGCACAGACTGGTGCAAGCAGCATAGCTTCGGAGTCAAGCACCGGTACGGTACAGCAGAAGACAATGGGGGAGGAAAAAGGTGCTGATGCAGCAGCTTCTTCTAGGGCAGTGTCTGAAGGCGGTGATACTGCAGCTGTGTTGGATGAGACAGTTCTAACAACACCGGCTGGTGCGGCGGATGCCGAAGAACAGCTGAGTCCTGATCAGCTGCTGGAAAAAGTCCGCACGGCAATCGGAGCAGCGGATGCTGCTTCTGCTATCCAATACTTGGAGCAATTTTTTGCCGTTTCAACCCGGAATCTTGATGAAGGCTGGTTTTTACAAGGGCGTGCGTATGAATTAAACGGTTCTACACGAAATATTAGACGTGCGCTTGCAGCGTATAAAACGCTGACCGATGCTTATCCGCAAAGTAAATACTGGGCAGAAGCAGATGCACGGATACGCTATATCACAAGCTTTTATATCAATATTCAGTAATTTTGTACTTAAATGCTTGAGTAAATCGGCTATCTATGGCAGTATGACGGCATAATCAGTAAACCTGTTTGGAAACTTCCATTTCTGAACAGGTTACTTTGAAATGCGATGTTCTAAATCGTGCTATTTGTGCGATTTAGAACTCGTCGACCT
>NZ_JBQNBW010000052.1:0-19865 GCF_052169735.1 Treponema sp. | reverse complement strand
TTCTCACCGGTGTTACCAAGTTCAGCAAAATCAGCATTTTCAGCGATTTGAATAATCTTAAAGACATCAGCCTCAATGAGACCTATACAGGCATCTGCGGTATGAGTCAAACAGAGCTTGAAACAAATTTTCAACCGGAGATACAAGCCCTTGCAGAAAAACAAAAGCTCGACTATTCGCAGGCGCTTGCTGCCCTAAAACAGTGGTATGACGGCTACCTATTCCACCCGGCAGGGGTAGGAATGTATAACCCCTATAGCATTCTCAATGCTTTTGATGATAAAGAGCTCAAAAGTTACTGGTTCGGTACGGGAACGCCGACTTTTTTGGTTAACTTCTTAAAAGAAGCGCACTATTATATCCCCAACCTTGATGGAAAGGTTGAACTTGATGAAGAAGGCTTGCAAACCTATCGGGCTGTTGCTCAAGATGCATTGCCGATTCTGTTTCAAGCGGGATATTTAACGATCAAGGAGTATATCAGTGATCTGAGGCTGTACCGGCTTGGTTTTCCCAATAATGAAGTACGGTACGGTTTTTTGCATAATCTGTTACCGGCATACTCCGATGTACCGTTCGGTCAAACAGGGGTATGGGTGGGACGGTTTATACAGGACATCCGTAAGGGCAATGTGGATGAGTTTATGGAGCGGATGCAGGCGATTATCTCAAGCATACCGTATGATGATTTCCCGAAGGACAAGCTGAAACTGAGGGAACAGAACTACCAGACGGCAGTGTATCTCGTCTTTGCACTGATGGGACAGTTTGTACAGACGGAGGTGCATTGTTCAACTGGACGTGCGGATTGTATTGTACAAACAGCGGCTAGTGTTTATATCTTCGAGTTTAAGCTTTCCGGCAATGGCAGTGCGGAAGATGCCCTCAACCAGATACAAAAGAACGGCTATGCAGAACGGTACAAAGCTGATAGCAAGAAAATTGTGCTGGTAGGAAGCTCTTTTGATGAAGAAACACGCACGATAAAAGACTGGAAAACCGAAGTGCTGGAAAACTAAACTATCTGCATATTGCCTCTTTCCCAGCCTTTCCTTAGATTTGGTTGTGACGTTTAAAATAAAATCACTATTGTATAAAGATTGAATTTTAGACTCGCTGGGTACCTCTAAAAAAGCTAACTGTGTTTTTAGAGATGCCCATCAGCACCTTGATGAGGGCTTGAGAAATATTAAAAAAGATTATTTCCCCGTTCACAGCAGCGTACGGAGGAGTGATCATTGGAGTAATCATGCAAGAAAAATATGCACAATATCATGCATTAATTGAAGGCGAGACTGATAGTATTGCCTTGATGGCAAATACCAGCGCCTTTATTATGGAGACAATGCCTCGATTAAACTGGGCTGGTTTTTATATTTTACGAGATACTGATCTGGTTTTAGGCCCCTTTCAGGGAAAACCTGCGTGTTACAGGATTGCTCTGGGAAAGGGTGTTTGCGGTTATTGTGTTTCGCATCAGAAAAGCATTATCGTGCCTGATGTGCACGCATTTCCCGGGCATATTGCCTGCGATGCTGCCAGTAGAAGCGAGATGGTAGTTCCCGTGCTGCGCGGTTCTATTCTGTACGGCGTTATTGATCTGGATTCGGCAGAGTATAACCGTTTTACCGATGAGGATAGGCTCTTTATCGAACAAATTGCACAGATTTTTGCCGAGAAATTGGTAGTATAAGCCGGTTTTCAGAGGTGCGGATATCTATTGATAATCCGCTTTGAGCTTTGACAAAAGAACACTTTTCCGCTATCGTGCTGAGAAAACTATGAATACAGTAACTATTAAGGATTGTACGGACGTTCATTCAGAGCTGTCTGCTGAGCGTTTTTTACAAACTCGCTTTTGGGCGGAATTTAAAAAACAGCATGGATGGGAATATCGGCAATATGAGCTATATGCGGCAGACACCCATTCTTTTTTGCTCACCGTGCTGCTGCGACCCCTCCCCCCTTTTGGACTCCTTGCGTATATTCCGATGGGACCGCCGCTTTTAGCTGATTGCGATTCTCTTTCTCCCGAATGTGCACAAAGACGCGGACTTTTTTTAAGCGATCTTGCAGAAAAATTAGTACCGCTGCTGCCGGGCAGTGTTTTTTTGATACGCTTTGATCCCCCGTGGGAATGCACCGTTAAAAATACCAAAACGGAACAGCGCGAAGATCAGTTTCCGCTTACTCCTTACACAACGGAAAAAGTACCGTATCAGCTTTTAAAAGCACAAACCGATATTCAGCCGCCCGATACCGTACAGCTTGATTTAAGCCTTCCGCTTGAAACCCTCCTTGCTGAATGTAAACCGAAATGGCGATATAACATCCGGCTTGCAGAAAAAAAAGGAGTGGAAATCCGGCGTTTTACAGGCACTGAGGCAGAACGCGGTATTCAGTTTTTTTACCCGCTTTACTGTGAAACCGCGGTGCGGGATGGCATTGCTATCCACTCCGAGGATTATTACCGGTCTTTATGCCGATTAGCAGCTGATCCTCACTATGCGGCGGAAGGAATCACTGTTTCGGTGTATGGTGCTTTCTTTGAAGAAAAACCGCTCGCTGCAATTATCACTCTTTTTACTCCGTATGAAGCTGTCTATTTGTACGGAGCATCCTCCAACGAACACCGTAATCTGATGCCAGCCTACCTGCTGCAGTGGCAGGCTATTCAAGATGCCCGAAACTATGGCTGCCGCTCATACGATTTTTATGGTATTCCTCCCCGCGATGACCCTGATCACCCAATGTATGGACTCTACCGCTTCAAAACCGGTTTTGGCGGGTCTATTATTCACCGTGTCGGAACCATAGATATTCCGGTATGCCGCTGTCTTTACTATCTCTATGCTTTGGCAGAACAGCTGCGTGCTTTTTGGTTTAAAACGGTAAAAAAGAAGCTGCGCGGTCTTTTTTCTTGACCATTTGCGATTCCGTTAGTATTTTCTATTCATCAGCCGAGAAACAAAAACAGCAGCTCTGCTGATAGATTGATAAAGCGCTGAATGAGGATGGAATGACAAAGAAACACGGAAAGAAACATGAGAATGAAACCCAGCCGATAGACGCACAGATTCCGGAATCCGGATGCGAAGAAAACAATGCAGCTGCACAGACACACGGAGTCCATGCTGAAAAGGAAGAAGTGCATACGGAAACGCAGCCTACCGGTCAGCAAAAAACACAAGCGGATATCGCAACCGGTGCCGAGACTGTGCAAACTGCGGAACCCGGCAAAGAAGCTAAAACGGAACCATCGGATGCAGAAAAGAATGCACAGCTCGAAGCAAAGTGCAGGGAGTTACAGGATCAATATTTACGCAAAGCGGCAGACTTCGATAACTACCGCAAACGTATGATCAAAGAAAAGCAAGAAGCTATTGACTACGCAAACAGCAATTTGCTTTCCGACTTGCTGCAAATATTGGATGACTTTGACCGTGCTATTGAAGCCGGACAGAAGGCGGGAACAGATGGTACGGAGGCATTGATGCAGGGCGTACAGATGATCCGCAACGGCTTACTTTCACTGTTGGAGTCGAAATATGGCTTGCAGTATTATGAAGTACAAGGAAAGGTGTTTGATCCTGAAATTCATGAAGCGGTTGCAACCAACCCCTCAACAGAAGTTACGGAACCCACCGTCGGGGCTGAACTGCAAAAAGGCTATAAACTAAAAGAACGAATACTCCGGTCGGCAAAGGTCATGGTATTGATGCCTGCGCCGGCAGAGGAAAAATAATAGGCTTCCGATTACGCTCATTGAGCTTTTCGGAGCTGTCTATGGACTATAAGATAATAGACCTGTTCGCTAACTACGTTGCCGAACAGGTCGACGAGTTCTAAATCGCACGATTTAGAACATCACAATTCAAGGTAACCTGTTCAGAAATGCAAGTTTCCGAACAGGTTTAATATCCCGTACGGGGTGCATAGGAAGGAGATTTTATTATGGGAAAGATTATCGGAATTGACTTAGGAACAACCAACTCTTGTGTTGCAATTATGGAAGGCGGAGAGCCTGTTGTTATTTCAAATGCTGAAGGGGGGCGCACCACACCTTCTATTGTTGCATTCAAAAAAGATGAACGGATTGTCGGGCAACCTGCTAAAAACCAAATGATTACCAATCCGGAAGGAACAGTGTACTCGGTAAAGCGGTTTATCGGGCATCGGTATAACGAGCTGACCGACGAACTCAAGCGCGTTCCGTATAAGCTGGTACCGCAGGGTGATGATGTCCGTATCGAAGTAGACGGTAAAAAATATTCGACACAGGAAATTTCGGCTTTTATCCTGCAAAAGATGAAGAAAACTGCAGAAGATTATTTAGGCGAAACAGTAACGGAAGCGGTTATCACTGTTCCTGCATACTTTAACGACGCACAGCGCCAAGCGACAAAAGATGCCGGTAAGATTGCCGGGCTGGATGTAAAGCGCATTATCAATGAACCGACGGCGGCTTCGCTTGCATTCGGATTCAATAAAGACTCAAAGAAAGAGAAGATTATTGCGGTATATGACCTTGGCGGCGGTACCTTCGATATTTCGATTTTGGAATTGGGCGACGGCGTATTCGAGGTTAAGTCAACCAACGGTGATACCCACCTGGGTGGCGACGACTTTGATAACCGCATTGTAGAATGGCTTGAAAAAGAATTCAAGGCAGATCAGGGTATCGACCTTTCACAGGATCGTATGGCATTACAGCGGCTCCGTGAAGCGGCGGAAAAAGCAAAGATTGAGCTTTCCAGCCGCGCAGAAACGGAAATCAACCTTCCGTTCATCACCGCCGATGCAAACGGCCCCAAGCACTTGCAGAAAACACTGACCCGTGCAAAGTTTGAGCAGATGACCGATGATCTTTTTGAGCGGACAAAAGAACCATGCCGCAAAGCCTTGAAGGATGCGGGACTTGAAGCAAGCCAGATCGACGAAATTCTGCTGGTCGGCGGTTCCACCCGTATGCCGAAGGTTGCTCAGATTATCAAAGAGATTTTCGGTAAAGAAGGTTCAAAAGGCGTAAACCCGGACGAAGCAGTTGCAGTTGGAGCTGCTATCCAAGGCGGTATCTTGGGCGGCGATGTCAAAGACGTATTGCTCTTGGACGTTACCCCGCTTTCACTCGGTATCGAAACAATGGGCGGCGTGTTTACTCCGTTGATTAACCGCAATACCACCATTCCTACCCGCAAGAGTCAGGTGTTCTCGACTGCGGCTGACGGACAGACTGCAGTTTCCATCCATGTCTTGCAGGGTGAACGCGGTATGGCAAGCCAGAACCGGACGCTCGGCAACTTCGACTTGGTCGGTATTCCTCCGGCTCCCCGCGGTGTTCCGCAGATTGAAGTTACCTTCGACATCGACGCAAACGGTATTGTACACGTCTCCGCAAAAGACCTCGGTACCGGTAAAGAGCAGCACATCCGCATCGAAAGTTCCAGCGGCTTGAGCGAAGACGAGATCAACCGCATGGTAAAAGAAGCGGAAGCCAATGCTGAAAACGATAAGAAAGAGCGGGAAAAGATTGAGGTACGCAACGAAGCAGATTCAATGATCTACCAGACTGAAAAGACCTTGAAGGAAATGGGTGATAAGGTTAATGCAGCCGACAAGCAGCGCATCGAAGAAGCTATTGCAGCTTTGAAGAAATCTCTTGAAGGCGGAGATACTGCCGACATTAAGTCAAAGACCGAAGCGCTCCAGCAAGCTGCCTACAAGATTGCAGAAGAAATGTATAAGCAGCAGGGTGCCGCGGCTGGTGCTGCCGGAGCAGGCGCAACTGAAAGCGGTCCTACAAAGGGAACCGCCGACGACGTTGACTACGAAGTCGTAAAAGACGAAGATAAATAAACCGATAGGCATCCCTAAATATCCACTAGGATTTTAGGGATGCTTTAAAACCAAAAGATACGGGTTTTGTACAAAACCCTATGAGAAACCCCTAAAGACCTTAGTCTTTAGGGATAACCTATACGCTATTATGGAACAGGTTTTATCATGGTACAATGTTGAACGGATCATGTACTCAATCATAATAACGCAAATACCGGCATTCCCCCTTCCTACCTTGCGTTTTTCTTCTATGATCCGCACGTTGCATTTTAACTCCTAATACCATATACTTTCTACGGCTATGGAAGACGAACTACAGATAACCCTCACTAATGATTATGCGTTCAAACGCTTGTTAGGCTCGGAAGAAAATAAACCGCTCTTGCAGGACTTTCTGGAGTGCATTCTTGACCTTACACCGCAACAGGTTCTCGATCTTGAATTCATGGATAAAGAGTTGACGAAAGAAGAGTTCAGCGATAAAACGGGTATTCTGGACGTAAAACTCAAACTCACCAACGGCACGGTTATCGACATAGAGATACAAGCGTTGTGGAATGCATCATTTGTAAAACGAACGCTATTCTACTGGGCAAAGATGTACACGGCAGATTTTAAAGCCGGCAAATCGTATGATAAACTGCATAGATGTATCGCAATCAATATTATTGCAGACGGTTTCAGGCTCAATGATGCTATTCATTCAGAGTACCTGCTACAAGAAAAGACAGCGCATACCGTACTAACAGATGTGCTTGAAATACATTTTTTGGACTTGCACGCAGCAAAAAGGGCGAAAGAAGAAGGGAAAGGGGCTGGTAAACGAGGTCAGCTTATTAACTGGCTGCGATTTATAGGAGCAGCCAATAAGAAGGAGAGAGCGATGATAGCAACGAAGTCACCGGTATTACAAATGCTGAATGAAAAGATAGACGTATTAACTTTATCGCCGACAGAACGGAAATTGTATGAGTCAAGAATGAAGCTGAAAAGCGATATAGCGACCATCTCAGAGACTCAATTCAGTGCGGGGGTCGAGCGGGGTAAATCGCTCGGGCTTGCTGAAGGCGAAGCAAGAGGTAAATCGCTCGGGCTTGCTGAAGGCGAAGCAAGGGGTTCTCGACAAAAAGCTCTTGAAACGGCACGTAACTTACTTGTGATAGGTTTATCTATTGAAAATATCGCAAAAGCAACTGGTTTAACCGTACAGGAAGTGGAGACACTTAATCAATAATGAGAAAAGTCTCTAATATTTTTATGATGCGGAATCCCTGAATGGTAGTATTTGCGTTATTGCTTTCTTAGTCTATTTATTGTTATTATATATTATTTATGATCAAACCCTAGGAGCTTACTTTGGCACAACGAGATTATTATGAGGTATTGGGCGTAGCAAAGACCGCTACCGCCGATGAAATAAAAAAAGCCTACCGCAAATTGGCAATTCAATATCACCCTGACAAAAACCCCGGAAATAAAGAAGCGGAAGAAAAATTTAAAGAGGCGACTGAAGCCTACGAAGTGCTTATTGACGACAAAAAACGCAGCGTTTATGACCAATACGGCTTTGACGGCGTAAAAAACATGGGCGGAGGTTTTGATCCGTCTGCATTCCAAGGTTTTGAAGATATTTTCGGCGGAGGGGGAGGGCTTTCTGATCTATTTGAAAGCTTATTCGGCGGAGGTGGCTTCGGAGGATTCGGCGGGTTCGGTTCATCGAGCCGCGGTTCTTCACGTGGCAGCGGCGGACCCGCACGAGGTGCAAACCTCCGGTATGATTTGCAAATCGAGTTTACCGACGCGGTATACGGTAAGAAGATAGAAATACAGTATTCACGCGATGAGCATTGTACGGAGTGCAAAGGCTCGGGAAGCGCTGGCGGGGGCGGTCGAAAGATGTGCCCCGACTGCAAGGGTACCGGACAGGTACGGCAGAACACCGGCTTTTTCTCCATCGCGAGTACCTGCCGGCGATGCGGTGGCGCGGGAACCATTATCGAAAATCCGTGTAAAAAATGCAGCGGTTCCGGCTTAGAGCGGAAAAAGCAGAAGATATTGATCACCATTCCTGCCGGTGTCGAAGAAGGCAAGCGCATCACCATCCCTAAACAAGGAAATGCCGGTTCCGGCGGCGGTGATTACGGCGACCTCTACGTGTTCATCTTTATTAAACCGCATCATTTGTTTGAACGGCATGGAAATGATCTCTACTGTGTGGTTCCCATTTCTATGACACAGGCAGCTCTCGGTGCCGAAATTTCTATCAAGTCACTCACTGATAAACAGTTGACGGTCAAAATTCCAGCCGGTACACAGCACGGCGATGCTGTACGCGTCCGGGGTGAAGGCGTTCCTGCTGCAAGCGGCAGAACCGGCGACCTCTACCTCAAGGTCATCATAAAAATACCGACGAGGCTTTCTTCCAGCGGTAAGAAACTGCTCAGCGAATTTTCTGCACTCGAAGGGGAAAATACGGCACCGGATATTGTGCCGCTGTCTAAGTTATAGCCCCCCTTTTGAAAATATACGGCGCATCTGCGTTGTCGCTACGCCGAAATAAATGCTCAACGTACAACAAGTACGCCTCCGCTTTATTTCGGCTAGGCTCCTAGCATCTGCATCGTCTATTTTCAAAAGCGCTGGAGGTAGGGGGAGCTACGGCATCCGTGCCGCTACTGAAAACAGTTCTCAATGTAGCAGTACCGCCAAGGATGGCGGTGGTTTCATGCAGCAGTGATGTTTTTGCGATGCAAAAACTCAGGTTCAGAAGTGTACACGGATGTACTCTTCTGAACACTCGCTTTTCAAAAGTGCTGGAAGCGGGAGCAGTCACGGTATCGTTACGCAAAAGCGAATGTTTGACGTATTATTTTTCAAAAGATGGGGGAAGATGATGAAAAAAAATTCCATAGTAATAAGCATTCTGTTTTGTCTGTGCTGTGCGGCGGCGTTGAATGCAGAAGAGGCAGCTGATGATTTCGGCTTTGATAGTACGGAGGAGTCAGACAGTGTGTTTTCAATCAATATGGGAGGCAAACTTTCCCTTGGCGGTGCATTCTATTTTAATGATTTTAAGACTTTTAAGGATGTGCAGCCCGGCTCGCTGATTGAGGGAAAGCTGCATGTTCACGCAACGGCTCCGCTGACGGAAGCATACTTTGGTGTTAAGCTGAACGGTAAAACGCTTGCACCGGCATTGGGTACGAGTCAGGCGGTGTTTCCAAATCCGCCGCAGATTGCGCAGTGGATAGACGAAGCATATCTTAAAATGCTCTTTGGTCCGGTGGTGATTAGCGGCGGCGTGCAAAAGATGAACTGGGGGCGCGCAGAAGATTTGAGCGTTCTTGATATTGTCAATCCTCGGGATAAAACGGATCTTACACTGATATATGATCCGCAGGAGATGAAGATTGCCCGCCCGCTCATATCTGCTGTCGTGTATCTTCCCCATGATCTCAAACTGGAAGGTGTCTATTTACCGGTATTTGAAGGAAACCGCATTGTTACCGGAAAAAACGACCGCTGGTATTCGCCGCAGTTTCGCTGGTTTGATCAACCCTGGGACAGCAGCACTTCGGTCTTTCATGCACCTAGTACTAATACCCTCGAATATTCGCAGGGAGGCGGGCGGCTTACGGCTGCTATCGCAGGCAAACACGACTTCGGTATTCAGTATTTTTACGGTCGGCTGCCGGAACTTGCGTTTGAAACCCTTTCCCCTGCAACCTTTACCGGTCTCTACAATCCCTATCACCATATCGGTATCGACTACGGTATAGGGCTTGGTGCCGTATCGCTCAGTGCGGAACTTGCTGCGAATATTACGTCCGATGTACGGGGGACTAACCCTTCCATATATAATCCATTCTTGGCATGGAATGTCGGAACCGCCTATTCCGCACCGCTCGGCTTTACGTTCAGTCTCACTGCAGCAGAAAACATCAGACTCCATCACAGCAGCATTTCTAACAGCTATGATGTTGAACAGGGTAAAAAAGCAACAGATACAAAGCTGGTCTTTTCCGTAGCACAGACGCTCTTCCGTAACTCTATTGAGTGGAAGCTCAGTGCTCTGGTTGGGCTTGAAGACGCAGACTTCTGTATTATGCCGGGTTTTCATTGGCAGCTGGCAACCCTGCTTCTGGATTGTAACATCGGTATCTTCGGCGGTAAACAGACCGGAAACCTCGGACAGTTTTCCCGCAATAGCTTTATCAGACTTACCGCCTCGTATGAGTTTTAAGAGAAAAGAACGAGGCACCGCTAAAAACTCAGGTATAGCTTTTAGAGCTACCAAAAAGAACGAGGCTGTGTGAACGAGGAAGCCTAGTGTCCCACGCACGAAAAAGCTTTTTATTCGTGTGGAGAGTTTAATACCCCGACGATCGCGTCGGGATATGTTGATTCGTGCGGAGGGTAATGCTCACATGCCTCGTCGGGATTGTTGATGCGCGCAAAGGGCTAATACCCCGGCATTCTGCGCATAGCGTAGGGGATTAAACTCAACTACAACTGCCTTGTTATGTTATATTACCTGCATACCAAACGCATACCTAAAAGACGGTCGGTGTAGTATGCATTCTGAGGATTTCGATGGGCGTGAGCTATTGTATCCGGACGAGAAATAAAACTTCCGCCGCGCCAGTTGCGACGGATTGGAGGGGGCGTTATAGAATGAACATCAAACCCTGTTGGATCGGTTTGCTCGCCGCGAGGTGAACGGGTATCGTATAAATCCCAGCACCATTCAGAGACATTCCCCCCTATATCGTATAGCCCGTATCCGTTCGGCTGCTTTTTGGCGACTTGATGTGTTTTACCATCAGCGTTCCCGCCTTCCTCATTTTTATACCAGGCATAGTTTTTGAGCTCTATCCTTTCATTCGTTCCTGCCCATTTATTATCCGAACCTCCTTTTGCTGCCCATTCCCATTCAGCATCTGTCGGCAGCCGGAAACCGTTCTTGCTCATATCCAATACAGCCTTGTTCCAGTCATCATTATTTCTTGTGGGTATATCGGCAAATGAAAGAGTTTCAAAATTAACGGGAGTACCTGAAACTGTTACTGTATAGCATGGTTCACGCTGTAATTTTAGACTAAGTTTATTGCAGAACGCGATTGCGTGATACCAGTTGATAGTATCCACCGGACGCTTTATCTGTTCTTCACCGCTTGCAATATTCGTATCAACTGTTAGTGTCGTTCTCGGCACCTGCTTATTTCCGCTATTGTCAAAAAAGCTGGGATTTTTATTCATCACCCTTTCCCATAGCTCTTGAGTTACTTCTGTTTCTCCGATAAAGTATGCTGTTAAACTTACCCTGTGCTGCTGATTATCACTTTGATTATGATCTCCTACCAAACCATTTATTACAGCGGATATCCCTTTCATCTTAAAAGTAACACTGTCTACCGTAAAATCCTGATCATTGGCAATAGGTGTAAAGCTCATCTGCACGTCTAAGTTCTCTTTTATGGTATGTTTATAGTTTTTGGTTGTGTTACTGGGGACGCCGTTTATCGTCCAAACACCTATAGTGTAGCCGGGATTGGGTGTTGCTGTGAACGTAACTATTGTTTCATACTCAAGATGCTGACCTGTCTGGATTTCTGAACCGTGTAATACTGTTGCAGTAACGGACCCATGCGCATCGCTTGCGCGAATGTTACCTGATACGTTCGTTTTTTAAATCTTACTTTTACCGTTGTGTCTGCGGTAATTTTTATGTTTGCCGTGGTATTTCCCGGTTTTCCGCCTGACAATAGCGTTCCTCCTGAGATTTCCCATTTATCAACAGCATATCTGTCATCGGGACTTGCTCTGAACTCAATCTCCGTATTCCGGGCTACTTTATTATCTTCGGCAAGAGAAGGATTTGCAGATATAGCACCATGTTCACCGTGCTCCATGGTTACGGTATACAATACGGGAGGAATCGGTTTAAAAGCCACCGTAATGGTGATACTGTCTGTAACTTTGTGCGTCACTCTTTCTGCATTCGGTGTAGGCGGTGTAATGCCTGCCCAGCTGCTTACCATATAGCCTGCGTGAGGCTCTGCCGTAAAGATAACAGTTTTACCGTATGTTACGCTGTTTCCGGTATTGACTTCTGTGCCATCCTCTGTTTTAGCCGTTAGTGTTCCGTTCTCGCCGTTTACAGTAAAGACTACCGGCAATACGGATGCCTTGAAGCTTACTTTTACTGTTATGTTTGTGTCGATCTTCACCTTTGCAGTCGTGTTACCCGATGAGCCGGTACCTGCTTCAAAAGCACCTTCTACAATCGACCACGTATCAACTTCATAATGCGCTGCCGGTTTAGCCGTAAAGATAACAGTTTTACCTTTTTCTATGCTGTTCCCGGTACTGATGTTCGTCCCATCAGCGGTTTTAGCTGTTAGTACACCGTGTTCTCCGTTTACACTAAAAGAGACCGTGAACTTTTCAGCGGTAGTATCAACGTTCATCTTACAGCTCATTACGGCAGTGCCGAGTATCAACGCTACTGTTAAGCAAAAGAAACGGGCGTACCCTGTGGATGTTTTTACATTCATAATAAATATCCTCATCATTCTTAGAAAAGCAGATGATAGTGGTTGACAGGTATATCTGCTTTGGTATATTTAAAATACTGAGATAAATACTACAATGAAACAATATATTTGTACAAGATATATATTTTTATGTGTGCTTTTGCTGTGCTGTACTCACTTGTTAATAGCTGAAGCCGAATCATCTCCTCTTTATCAAAAACTATTAGATTACCGTATCTTCCACAGTAGTGCTTATCGGCAGCTTCAGATGCAGGCTGATATAGCTGCTAATAAAGCGGAAAAAGCACGGTCGGAAGCATTGACGGTATTAGAAGTCGGTAGCGGAGATACCCGGTTGTTGCTGAACGGTAATACAGCAACAACCGGCATTAAAACAAGTCCGTATGCATCAGTTTCTCTCCCTTCTTATAATAATACCGGTATTAAGGTTAGTGTTCCATATAGTAAAGCAGCCCGTACGGGGAATATACCCGGTAGTTCCGGGGTGACGCAAACGCAAAGCCTTGGAACGGAAGTAACCGTATCTACGGATATTTATTCAAAAAATGCTGAAAGCCGCAAATACACCCTCAATCTTGCGCAATCCGAGGCAGATACTGCACGGCAAGCGGCAGTTGAAGGTATCTCTCTTACAGAAAAGCTGTTCCTTCAGGATATTCAAGGCTTATTAGATGATTATATGGCAGTTCTTGATAAAGAATTGCATGAAGTAAAAGCCGAGATACAATATAATCAAATAAAAGCACAGGGATATGCTGAAAATTCAACAAAAATGCGTACTGCCGGTTTGGAACTGTTAGGGGCTTCACGGGAGCGCCGAAATGCTGATTTTAGCTTTTCTGCATCATACCGTATGTTTGCGGAAAGCTGCGGAATAGCAGAAAATATCGAACCTTATACTTTTTTAGCTGAATTATGGGATTCTATACCGGTACAAGCTGCTGTCGATATAGATTGTTATGATCAGTCTATCTATAAACCTTTGATTGAAGCTGAACGGCAGTATGTACAAAATACAGCTAAGCGGGATATTGCTCTTTCGCCGTTTTCAATAGGAGCTGAAGCCGGTTATCGTTTGCATAAGACTCAGACATCTTTTGGAAGTGTAACCGATAAAGAGCTAACCCATGCGGTGTCCGGTGGTTTGAATATGCAATTCCCGGGCGGTAAACTCTATACCGGTGTTGAAGTGCCGATTGCTGATCCTAAAAATACTGCTATCCGTTTAGCGTTTAACTGGAATCCTTTTGCACTCAAATATCGAAAACTGGAAAAACGCAATGCTGTTCTTGAAGCAGCTATTGAGCAGCTTAAAATAGAAGATGCAAAAGAGCGGTATCAAAAACAAGTGCAGACCAGCAAAACAGCGAAAGATCAACTGGTATGGCAGCAAAATACTGTTGCCGCGGAATTAAGTATCTATAAGCAGAATGCTGAAGATCATGCCCAATGGTATAAAGCCGGCATTATCAGCAAGGTTGACAGCTTGCAGGCTGAACTTGAGTATAAAAAGGCTGAAGTCCGTGCGGCAAAGGCAAAAACCGCTGTTATTATTTTTAATATTGATACGGCTTTGCTATTCAAAAATATAAATTGCAAGCGGAACGAGCGATAAAACCGGTTTCGTTTAGGCAAGCGGGGACACCATCTCTCTTCATATCCCAAATATTTCGTAATTTTTCCCTTGCAACACTGTAGTATTTCCAGTATAATTTATAATCTTGCGTATAAATAGACTATAAAATCCATAGAAACGAGGGAGGAGAATTATGAGTAGTGATATTTCAAAAATGAGAAATATCGGTATAAGTGCGCACATTGACTCGGGTAAAACGACGCTTTCAGAACGCATTTTATTTTATTGTGACCGTATTCACACCATTCATGAAGTACGCGGAAAAGACGGTGTCGGTGCCGTTATGGATAACATGGAGTTGGAGCGGGAGCGAGGTATCACCATTCAGTCCGCATCCACACAGGTTAAATGGAAAGATTATACAGTTAATGTTATCGACACTCCCGGACACGTTGACTTTACGATTGAAGTTGAACGTTCCTTACGTGTTTTGGATGGAGCTATCTTGGTGCTCTGTTCTGTCGGCGGTGTACAATCCCAGTCAATTACTGTTGACCGTCAGCTGAAGCGTTACCATGTTCCGCGTATTGCATTTGTCAATAAGTGCGATAGAACCGGTGCAAACCCTTTAAAAGTGCGGATGCAGCTGCGGGAAAAACTTGGACTTAATGCCTACATGATGCAAATCCCCATCGGTTTGGAAGACAAGCTGGAAGGTGTTGTAGACCTTGTAACTATGAAGGCTCTTTATTTTGAAGGTGATGGCGGAACGGAAATCCGGGTTGCAGAAATTCCCGCTCATCTTGTTGATGAAGCAAAGAAATACCGGGATGAAATGTTGGATGCTGCTTCTATGTTCTCCGATGAGCTTGCAGAAGCGTACTTGGAGGGTGCGGAAACAGAAGAAATGATCCGCGCTGCAATACGGGTTGGGACTCTGAAAGAAGAGTTTGTGCCGGTATTCCTTGGTTCAGCTTATAAAAACAAAGGTATTCAGCCCTTGCTGGATGCTGTTACCTACTATTTGCCGGATCCCACGGAGATTACAAACAAAGCGCTTAACTTGGACAAAAATGAAGAGCCGGTTGTATTAAGTACAAATCCGAATGATCCTGTTGTATCGCTCGGCTTTAAGCTGGAGGACGGCAAATACGGTCAGCTGACTTATGTGCGTATCTATCAAGGAACGCTCAAAAAAGGCGCAGAACTATACAACACGCGTGCCCGCAAGAAGTTCAAGGTCGGTCGTCTTGTCCGCATGAACTCTGCTGAAATGGAAGATATTACCGAAGGCGGTCCCGGAGACATTGTTGCCCTCTTTGGTATTGAATGTGCATCCGGTGATACATTCTGCGGTGGGGATTTAAACTACGCCATGAGTTCTATGTTCGTTCCGGATCCGGTTATTTCTCTTTCCGTTACACCGAAAGACAAAAAATCTGCAGATCAGATGGGTAAGGCATTAAACCGCTTTACCAAAGAAGACCCGACATTCCGCACATACGTTGATCCTGAATCCAACGAGACCATTATTCAAGGTATGGGTGAGCTGCACTTGGATGTGTATATTGAGCGTATGCGCCGTGAATACAAGTGCGAAGTAGAAACCGGTATGCCGCAGGTTGCATACCGCGAAGCCATCAGCCAGCGGGCAGACTTTAACTATACTCATAAAAAGCAGACGGGCGGTTCCGGTCAGTTCGGACGGGTTGCAGGCTTTATTGAACCGACTTCTGAAAAGGATTATGAGTTTGTTGATCAGATTAAAGGCGGCGCTATTCCATCGGAATTCATTCCGTCTTGCGATAAGGGCTTTACAACTGCCGTTAAGAAAGGCACGCTGATCGGATTCCCCATTGTCGGTGTACGGGTTACCATCAACGACGGTCAAACACACCCGGTTGACTCCTCCGATATGGCATTCCAAGCTGCCGCTATCGGTGCATTCCGCGAAGCATACAAAAAAGCAAACCCGATTGTACTTGAACCGATTATGAAAGTATCAATCGAAGGACCTCAAGAATTTCAAGGAAATATCTTTGGACTTATTAACCAACGCCGTGGTATAATATTAGCATCCACTGAGGATGACCAGTTTACCCGGGTTGATGCAGAGGTTCCGTTAAGTGAAATGTTCGGTTTTTCCACCATTTTACGCTCTTCGACACAGGGTAAGGCTGAATACTCAATGGAATTTGCAAAGTACGGCAAAGCTCCTCAGAGTATTACGGAGAGCTTAATTAAAGCGTACGAAGAAAAACGCAAAGCGGAACAAAAATAGGAGGCGGAAAATGGTTAAAGAGGATTTGATCGAACGCAGTGCTGTTCGCAATTTTGAAAAAGCGCTTGGCGGAGCATTACAACCCGGAGAAATCGGTATTGTAACAGCAAAAAGAGGCGTTGGAAAAACCTCCATGCTAGTTCAGCTCGGACTGGATCAGCTGTTGCAGGGAAAACCGATTGTACATATTTCCTTTAGTCAGCAAATTGATTATGCCATTACGTGGTATAACAATATGTTTGATGAAACAGCTGAGAAAAAGCACCTTGACAAAGCAGCTGAATTAAAATCTGAGGTTATTGCACGGCGTATTGTCTTGAATTTTAATCAAGACATTGTGCGTACAACCCAGATTATTAAGACAGTAAAAGCGCTCTTTGAAGTTGGTTCAAAACCTTCTGTGCTTGTTATCGATGACTTTGATTTTTCAAAAGCAGTACCAGAAGCCATTCAGCAAATAAAAGCGTTTGCAAAGGAGATGGGGCTGTTTGTTTGGTACAGCGCCTCATCGGATGCACGGGTTAAGGAAATACACGCAGATTTAAAGCCTTATGCAGCTGATCTTGATGTAATCCTTTATTTGGAACCTTCTCCGGAAGCCATCAAGATACACGCTTTAAAAGCTCGCGAAAAAGCAGAGTTTGACACCGGTTGTAAACTTGATTCTAAGACTATGCTCTTAGCAGAAAAATAACTGCTGAGAATCCTGTCGTACATTAAAAAAAAATCCCTGTCAGCACGCAAATATGCTGGCAGGGATTTTTTATATATTCGGTCTAATGTCCGCAAAACAGCAAACAGACTTTGTAAAACGATTTGGACATCTCTAAAAACTGATTTGCAGGGGCGGTCTTTAGAGATGGTTACTTTTTCGACATTCCCACGCGTTTAAAATTAAGTCTTTATACAGTAATGACTTAATTTTAAGCATTTCATCTAAATCCAAGGAAACTGTCCAAAAACTGAATGAACTCCCTTACAGAACAAGCCAATAGACTTGCAATTTTGGGACAACTCTGGGCAGAATTAAAAGTCGTACCAAGACACTGGAATGGGCTTCCCCGAAAAAGTAAGTTGATCTCCTTCAATACGGTACTGATATATATGTACTTGTTTGACTTTTTTTTCAAGGTGAGCAGTTACGCTCTTTTTTATATTTTCTTTCATTTTCACAAAAGCTTCTGTAAGCGGGGTGTTTTCATCCATGTTCGACTCTTTGTATAGGCTGTTTTGCATTGATTTTAATGCTTTCTTAATCAGCTTACTCTGCTCTTCCGCATTTTTGTTCGAAAACTCTTCATAGGATATCTCTGGAAGCACCATTTGAATCCATCTTTCAAAAAGCTCTTGATCGGTCGTAACGTTAGACTGATCCGGAAATTGTTGTGTGATGGTTTTGATGTCTTGCAGTGTAACCAAAGTTTTCTGCTGCAAGTCAAGGAGGGAAAACTGTAGATTAAATGGGAATTCTTTCTCTGCGAAAACCTGTTTTGCAACTTCTTCAGGTTCCATAAGGCTATTATCTTTATAAGTCAGGCGTTCAAGCGTTGCTGTTATTGTTTTAGCAGTGGGATTAATGTCCACACGGTATACGGCAGCAGGTTCACCATTTACACGGTGTACCGTCAGCTTATTGCCGTCAAATTCATAACTACTTCCGTCGCTGCCGTTTCTAAACTGCTTCCGAGCTTTTATTGTAAGCGTTTTTGGTTTTATTGCCTTTCCACCGGCAGCATTTTTTTCCAGTGTTGCAGTCAATTCTACCGTCCGGTCAACTAAATCCCATGTCTCAATATATCCGCTATTTTCTTCAATCTTTAGTATGCTGTCATTAGAAGATGACCATGTGAGTTTATACCCTGAGGGAGCCTGCGGCAGCTGAATATCGGCATCAATTTCGGCCGGTATTGTGTTGATAATATTCGCTACAACGGTTTGAAGATCGGGTTCTTTGTTTTTAGGATATACGGTTACCTCAATGGTTTTTTGGGTTTGGGCATTTCCTTTTTTTGCGGTTGCAGTCAATGTTACTTTCTTTATTTCCGTTTCATGCGGTGTAACCGTACCGTTCGGAACTGAGATAACCCCTGCCGGATTCGCATCCCAATTTATAGTGACCTCAACCTCAACAGAAGAACTACTGCTGCCGTTCGAAACGGAAACTGTTTCTTTGGTTCTTAACTGAATAGGGGACGTATCTTTCGTCATAAATGAAGGAATCGCTCTTACCGCTTGTTCTGCCGCACTGATTACCGCATCCTCATTTGTGCCGCGTACCGTAACTATAAAGGACTTTGTTGCGGAAGCAGCTCCTTTTGTGATGGTTGCCGTCAGCGTTACCTGCGTGTTCTCTTCGGGACGAGTAATACTACCGTAACTCCATTCATTTTCTTTCTTTATCTCGATTATGTTTGTCCCGTTTGACTGCCAGCTGATTTTGGTTCCTTGTAATCCATTCACAGGAAGATTCAGCCGATGAGAGCTTATATTGTCTGCAGTATCGCCGTTTTGAAAACTGAGTTGTAAAGCCTCTTTTGCTTTTTCAACCTTTTCTTGATCCGTTAAGGTAGGTTTAAATTTCACTTTTACTGTTGTGTCTGCGGTAATTGTTATTGTTGCTGTTTGGCTTCCCTCAGCGCCGCCTGTTTTGAGCGCAGTGTTCGGAGAAACCGTCCATTTTTCTACCGCATAGCCGGATTGCGCCGTTGCAGTAAAGGTAATTTCCGTACCGTCCGCCACTTGCTTATCAGATGGAATTTCAGGAACAGAGGTTACCGTTCCGTTTACCGGCGGGGTAAGCGTTACCGTGTGTTTGGTAATGGGCGTTCCATCTACTGTAAAGACAGCTTTTATCCGCACTGCCTGTGTTACCGTCAGCTTGTAAGTAGGCTCGGTCACGCCGGTGTCGGCTCCGTTATGTTCCCATTTTACAAACTTGTAACCGCCAAGCATAGTTGCGGTAAAGGTAAGTTCAGTGTTCTTATTTACCATGCCGCTTTCAGGCAGTGCAGGTGTTACCGTAACATTACCGCCGGAGGTCTTTTCGACTGTTACCTTGTACTGTGCAGCAGGCGTTTTGCTTTCGGTGCCTATATTCTGCTTACAGCCGAAAAACATTACTGCAGCAACAAGCGCAATGCAGGTAGACAGCGGCTTCATAAAAGGACGTGCACTTGTCTTTGCATCATCATAATTCATAATATTCTCCTGATCTTGATAGTTTTATATACGATCCTCTGAAAACAGATGTTTTGCCAATTTACAACATCCATAGGGTGTACATTGCTTGATGAAATGTGCTTGCGGGCGATTGGAAATAAACTTTCTTGTAGTCTTGACAATCTACAGACTATATTTTTTAAGGCATTGTGCGCTAATACGAAGAGCAGGAAAAAATTACAGCATTGCAGCTGGAAGCCGCTTGATAAAATGCCAAAGGAGTGCCGGTATATGGAAGTTCTTTTTGCAGAAGTATATTTTTTGAGCGCACAAAGAAGCGGTGCAGAACAAAATGGAAGGTCTATTTTTTGAGTGAGAACTCTATCGGGTGCTATATTATGCTGAGTGCTGAGTGCTGAGTGCTGAGTGCTGAGTGCTGAGTGCTGAGTGCTGA
>NZ_JBQNBW010000051.1:0-20065 GCF_052169735.1 Treponema sp. | reverse complement strand
AGTAAACTCGACGTGTTTTTCAGCCGCGCTATTTTAGCGGCTGAAAATAAACATTGCATTCTGCAATTTTCTCATGTACAATAATAGCTATTGAGGAGGTTTATTGTGGATATTCAAGCTATGCTGCAGCGAGCGTATGACTATGGAATTACCTATATTGATAAGGGTGTTGTTGCTAACTATATCCCGGAACTTGCAAAAGAGGATAAAACACGGGTTGGCGGGGCTGTTGTCGATACGGATGGCTCTGTGTATACCGTCGGTTCGGATCAGTATCAATTCAGCATTCAAAGTATTGTAAAGATTATCATTTATCTTTGTGTACTAGAGCATTATGATTTTGACTATATCCAAAAGTTTATTGGAGTTAAGCCTTCTGCAAAGCCTTTTAATAGTATCCTTGCTTTAGAGCTAAGTGAGAAAAACATTCCGGTTAATCCGTTCATCAATGCCGGAGCTATTGTCGGAACATCGTTATTATTCCGGAAATATGGCAATAATACCTTTGAGATGATTCTGAAGCGCACACAGGAACTTATCGGAAATGATAAAATTGATTACAGCAGAAGCATTTTTAACTCTGAAAGTTCTTCAGCGTTTTCAAACCGTGCGCTAACTTATATGCTGCTGAATGGAAAAATTATTTCTCCTGATGTAAATGTAGATGATTTGCTGAATGTTTACTTTAAAAGTTGCTCTATTCTGGTGAATGTAGCGGATTTAGCACAGCTCAGCTTTATCTTATCGCGGGATGGTAAAGATAGCGCCGGTAAACAGCGCTGTAATGCGGAACATGCGCGGATACTGAGAACGATCATGGCAACCTGCGGTACCTATGACTATTCAGGCGAATTTGCGATACAAATAGGCATACCGGCAAAAAGCGGGGTAGGGGGCGGAATCGTTACAGCATCACGGGCTGGGTATGGTATCGGTGTGTATTGCCCCGGTTTGGATGCGCATGGCAATTCTTATGTCGGTACACGGATGCTTGAGGTGATTGCGAAAGAATTAAGCCTCAATATTTATTAAAAATATACCGAAACCGTATACGGTGCTTCTTGAAACAGGTTTTCATTGTGAGAGGTTCCTGATATATAGCGGTACATAAAATATAGAAAAGAAAAACGGAGACCGGTTCCGGATTTTATCTATACTAGACCTATTCGATAACTGCGTTTTCGAATAGGTCGGCGAGTTCTAAATCGCACAAATAGCACGATTTAGAACATCGCATTTCAAGGTAACCTGTTCAGAAAGGTCAGTTTCCGAACAGGTTTACTATAATGTAATGTTTAAGGAGGATAAAAAGTATGTTGGATGCTATTGGTGCGATTATCGGTCCTATCAACAGCTTGCTCTACTACCCAATTCTTATTATTTTATTGTTGGTTGTAGGATTGTATTTTACTATTCGTTCAAAATTCTTACAGGTACGGCTGCTTGGCGAAGCCTTCAGAGTTACTGTTGAGAAGCCTATGAGGGAAGGTGATGTTTCATCATTCCAAACATTGATGGTAACTACGGCTTCACGTGTCGGTACCGGTAATATCGTCGGGGTTGCCAGTGCAATCTGTCTCGGCGGATACGGTGCTGTGTTCTGGATGTGGATTGTCGCTATTGTCGGCGGTGCTTCTGCGTTTATAGAATCGACTCTCGCACAAATTTATAAGAAGCGCGACAGTGAAGGGGGCTGTTACGGCGGTCCTTCCTATTATATTCAAACAGCCTTAAAGAGCCGTGCTTTAGGAATCGTTTTTGCAATCAGCTTGATTTTAACCTATGCAATCGGCTTTAATATGCTTGCTGCATTCAATTTGCAAACCAGTTTTGCGGTTTATAGTTTCTATAATCCCAATGTTACCCCGTGGATCATTGGCGCTGTATTGGCAGCGATGACCTGCTATTGTTTATTGGGCGGCGGAAAGCGTATCCTTAAAGTAACATCCGTATTAGTACCGATTATGGGCGCTATCTATGTTCTCGTTGCCCTCATTATGGTGATTATGAACATTTCTATGATGCCTGCGATTTTTGGACGGATTTTTGCAGATGCCTTTGATTTTAAGGCGATTTTCGGCGGTATTGCCGGTTCTTGCTTGATGTTCGGTATTAAACGAGGATTGTATTCCAATGAAGCCGGTATCGGTTCTGCACCGAACGCTGCAGCTACGGCTCTTATCAGTCACCCCGTCAAACAGGGACTTGTACAGATGCTTTCCGTATTCCTTGATACGCTTATCATCTGTAGTGCAACTGCCTTTATGTGTTTTAGTGCCGGTATCGAGCCTTCGGAATCCATTGCCGGTGCTCCCTATGTACAGGCAGCTCTTGCAACATTGATGGGAAGTTTTGGACACCACTTTATTACCTTCTCATTGATACTGTTTGCATTTACCACGCTTCTTGGTAACTTATACTATGTCGATAATAACTTAGCTTATATTTACGGTAAAGAACCCAGCAAAAATTTTATGCTGGCGTACCGCATTTTTGCGTCTCTGGTAGTGCTCTTTGGTGCAGCACAAAAACAGGCATTGGCATGGGATATCGGTGATTTACTGATGGGTATCATGGCTTTGATCAACCTGCCTGCTATCTTCCTTTTGGGAAAGAAAGCGCTCGATGCGCTCAAAGATTATGAAAAGCAGCGGAAAGCCGGAAAAGATCCTGTTTTCCATGCTGCGGATATCGGTATAACCGAAAAATTGGATTTCTGGAATTAAATAAAAATAAGCTATACCGGCTGAAGCGTAGGGGATGTACTCGATGTGAATGCCGGTATGCGCTTTATGATAAAAACAACCGGTCTTGTTTTTCCTTAATACACCTCTCAAAAGACAGGCTTACAAGAATAGGAGTTGCCTCCATTCATATTGCTGGATAATTTCACTGGAAATAGTGTCGTTTATACAGGGGACTATACCGTTGCCCTTTCTTTTAAGCTTGGTACTTTAAACCGCGTTATTTAGAGATGCCTTTTTTTCATTTACAGAAAAGGAGTCCTTGTGTTATAGTGGAAGCTCATTGAGGGAGGTTCTATGGTTGATTTCTTATCTATAAAGGACTGTATTGCCGGACAAACAGAGAAGATGATTGAGCTTGAGCGGCTGCTGTGTTCAATTCCGGCGTTAGCTCCGGAATCCGGCGGGGATGGAGAACTGAAAAAATGTGAGGCGCTGCAAGCGTTTTTGCAAAAGCTCGGATTCACGCAATTTGAACGTTTCGATGCACCGGATTCCCGTGTTTCATCCGGGATTCGTCCGAATCTTGTGGTAACAATACCGGGAAAAGATGACACGCAGCATATTTGGATTATGGCTCATACAGATGTGGTGCCTCCCGGTGAATTGGCGAAGTGGAAAGGTGATCCGTGGACACTGGTGCAGGAGGGCGATAAGCTCATCGGGCGCGGTGTTGAAGATAATCAGCAGGGATTAGTGTCGGCTGTGTTTGCTGCCTACGCCTTTATTGCGCTAGGCATACAGCCTGCCCATACGGTGAAGCTCCTGTTTGTTGCAGATGAAGAAGTCGGCTCGGTGTATGGTATCCACTATCTTTTAAGAACTCATCAGTTATTTACAAAAAATGATCTTATTTTGGTGCCTGATGGGGGCGACCCTGCCGGTGAAACCATTGAGATTGCAGAAAAAAATATTGTATGGCTCAAGGTAAGTGTACAAGGTGAGCAAACCCATGCCTCCCGCCCCGATCTTGGTAACAATGCGTTTATCGCAGCTGCTGATGCAGCCCTCCGCTTTCATGCGCTGGAGGGTGTTTTTTCGCATCAAGATTCACTATTTGAACCGCCGTATTCCACCCTGCAGCCTACAAAGAAAGAAGCAAATATCCCAAATATCAATACCATTCCCGGTGAGGATGTCTTTTACATGGATTGCCGGCTGCTTCCGTGTTATCCGGTAGCGGAGGTAATGGAAAAAATGCGGAGCGTTGCTGATGACGTAGAGGGTAAGTATGGGGTGCAGGTGAGTTTGGATATTGTCCAGTCGGATGAATCACCTGCAACGCCGGATTCTGCACCGGTTGTGCAGCTTCTTACTACAGCGCTCAAAAAAGTACACGGTATAGAGGCGCGGCTTATCGGTATCGGCGGAGGAACCGTTGCCGCTCCGCTCCGCAGTGCCGGATATGCGGCTGTTGTCTGGAGTACGCTTGATGATATGGCTCACCAACCGAATGAGTATTGTTTGATAAAAAATATTGTTTCCGATGCACAGGTGATGGCTGCTTTGATGTATGGTGCCGATGCAATCTAACACCGATTCTGCGCACAAGGCACCAGATATACAGGCTTGTTCTCAGCAAGATGCGGGGGGCAGCGAGGCGGCGCGCCCAAGTACAGGTGCCGCGCAGAGAAATTCTCCAGCTGAGCAGGTATTGCGTGCGGCTGATTGGCGGGCGCTTACCGGCTCTGATGCGCTGGGAACTTTGCCGGAATACATTTCTCCGGCATTTCGCGAGCTGATTGCAGCGCAGGACGGTGCGTATGCAGATGTCCTGCGGCGCCAAGTTACCGCATCTCAAGAGGAGCAGCACCTTGATCACGTTGAGCGTGCCGATCCGCTCGGTGAATCCCGGTATTGTGTTACTCCCTACTTGGTTCACCAATATCAAAACCGGGTACTGCTGCTGAGTACCGGGCGCTGCCTTTCGTATTGCCGCTATTGCTTTCGCCGTGAATTTACTGCCCGCTCAAGCGGGTTTATCTCCACAAAGCAGATTGATGAGGTTGTCGGGTACCTCCGCTCTCACACTGAAGTGCAAGAGATACTTGTATCCGGCGGAGACCCGCTGAGCGGCAGTTTTGATCAGCTTGCATATTTGCTGCGGCAGCTCCGCAGTGTTTCTCCGCAGCTGGTAATCCGGCTCTGTACCCGTGCGCCGGTTTTTGCACCGGAACTTTTTACGGATGCGTTGCTTGAGTTGCTGCGGTCGGTGCGCCCGCTGTGGGTTATTGCCCATATTAACCACCCGGCGGAACTGGGGACGGCGCAGCGGCAGGCATTTACCCGCTGTATTGATTCTGGCCTTCCGGTACAAACCCAGTCTGTATTGCTCAAAGGGGTAAACGATGATGCCGCCGTTTTGGCTGCCTTGTTCCATGAGCTGGTGTGTATGGGTATAAAACCGGGCTATCTTTTTCAGATGGATCTTGCGCGCGGTACAGCTTCATTCAGGGTTCCGCTCGAAAAAGCTGCCATTATATGGAAAGAACTGCGCTGCCGGCTGTCCGGGCTTTCTCTTCCGCAATTTGCAGTTGATTTACCGAACGGCGGCGGGAAATTTCCGCTTTCTGCCCTTATGCTGTACGAAGATATTGTTTCTCCGCTCAAAGACGGCGCTTTTTCGGCGCGCGGTATAGATGGTAATGTATATACATATCCCGGTATATACTAAACCTGTTCGACAACGCAGTTATCAAACAGGTTTAGTCATTTACGCTCATCAAGCACTTCTCACGCATTCTCTTTTCACCTTACGTTACTCTCTTTTTCTTTTCTGTTCTGCAGGCGCATTATACTCCTCAAGCTCTAGGAGGGCATCTATTAAAAAGCGGTTGAGAAAAAAGAGTCCTTCTTCCGTCAAATGCACCCGATCCGGCAGTATCCGGCACATCCCGGTCTTTTCCCACCGGTTAAGTGTTATACCGATATAGGTACAAATATCGGCACCGAATCTCTGGCTGAACTGAGTCCGGTCAATTCCATCGGCAAGCCGGAAGCCCATCAGCAGCACTTCTTCCAGAAAGGTATCCCGGTCAAGCGTTTCCCGCATATACACTGAGCTGCACTCTTCCGCCTCCATCCACCGGGCAGTATTTTGAATGCCGGTAAAGCGTTCTGCTCCGAAGAAGGCTCCTCCTGCATCCTCGAAGATGAGGGTACCGCAGGCAGCAGGACCAACTCCTACATACGGTTCCATGCGCCAATAGATTTGATTGTGTTCTGAACGGTACCGATCATGCAGAGAAAAATTAGACACCTCGTACTGGACATAGCCGCCGGCTTTTAAACGGAGGAAATTATCCTGCAGCTGCTCCGAAATAAAATCTTCGCGGGCGGCAGGGAGCGGTTCATCGCTGCACAAACCATACAGGGAAATATGCTCAACGCCGATGGCTATCAGCTCTTCAACATCGGCGGCAAGACTTTCTGCACGCTGTCCGGAAAGCCCGGCTATTAAATCACAGGAAATAGCCCCCTTCCAATGCTGCTTTATGGTATGCAAGGCAGAGCGGGTCTTTGCCCCGGAACCGCGCCGCCCATTCTGCTCAAGCACCGCATCCTCAAAACTTTGCACTCCCACGGAAAGCCTCGTAACACCGCTTTCTGCACAGGCAGCAAGCCATTCAGGATGAATATCTTCGGGATTTGCTTCGACAGTAAACTCTATAATAGGAAAAGATTGAGCGGTGCACAACGCTTCCGCAAGCCGGCGTACATCGTTTGCGCTTAAAAGAGATGGGGTACCGCCGCCGATATAGACTGTTTTCCAACCTACAATCGCATAACGCTTTTGAAACAGCCTAACATCATGCAATATACGCTCGATTAACCGCGGATTATCACGGTAAGGATGGAAAAGCCCCTGTTGTGTTACTGAGTAAAAATCACAATAGCGGCATTTTTGGGTACAAAACGGAATATGAATATAAAGACCGGCAGGATTCACACGCAGACTATCCGTCTAAAAAAACGTAACACGGGAAAACGGCCAGTACCGCATCAAAACCCGTCCTTTTATCTGCGAGTCGGATTGCACAGCCCCCCAGAGCCGTGAATCATTCGAGGCAATACGGTTATCGCACAGCACAAAATACTGCCCCTCTTGCAAGGTAATCTGAGGATATGTACCCGAAAACGGCAGGGAGCTGTCCCAATTTTCAGGCAGATTTTCCATTTTGATATTATAATCATTCTCAGCTACTTCAAACTCGGTTAAAAAATGCCCGCCGTCCTTTGTTTTAATATACAGCACAAAATCACTCATATAGATAGTGTCGCCGGGCACTCCGACAATACGCCTAATAAAGGGCTTTGCTTGGGATGAGCCGCCTGCACCGAAGGGATTAACCAGCTGAAAGGTAAAAAAACTGATAGCCTGCTGCAATACCGTAGGGAAAAAACCCCGTGCCGGCTTTTCAATCGGCTCAACAACGACAAGGGTTCCCCGCTCAATATTTTTTTGCACCCCATAGAAGGGTGCAGTAATCATCATATCTCCGGAGCGGAAGGACGGCTGCATTGTCTCCGCCTGCATACGGTACGTAGAAATAATATACGACCGGATAAGCTGCTGAAAAACAAAAATTAAAAAAACAATCACAAGAATACGGAGTATTTTAAACCGGATTTCCCGCCGCTCCGTATATGAAGTAAATTTATACTGCTGAAAAAACATACCTATCCTATTTATATTTCTCAATTTATCATTTTGTCCCTACGTTGACAAGTATTTTCAGATGAATATAATGTATCCAATGGATGGACAGCCGGTAAAGATTATTGCAAAGAACAAAAAAGCTCATTTCGACTATACTATTGAAGATAGAATCGAATGCGGGCTGGTACTGCAAGGTACCGAAATCAAGTCGGTTCGGGATGGACGCATATCCTTTCCGGACTCTTTTGCCGAAATTCTACGGAATGAAGTGTGGCTCAAGAATCTGCATATTTCGGAATATATTTACTCTTCCGTTTTTAACCATGATCCCGACCGCCCTAAGAAATTGCTGCTCCATAAGGATGAGATTAAGCGGCTGACCCGCAAAGTCGACGAAAAAGGCTACACACTCATACCGCTTGAATTTTACTTAAAACAAGGGCGTATTAAAGTGATGCTCGGCATTTGTAAGGGTAAAAAGCAATTTGACAAGCGGGCTGATATTAAAGAGCGGGATATTAAGCGGGATATGCAACGGGAACTGCACCTCAAAAATAGGTAAGCTACACAATGAAACACAGCAACACTAAGACACGATGTATAGCATTTCTCCTGCTTTTCGGCATACAGACAGTGCTTTCGGCAGTGCCTAAGGTAGCTGTATATCAGCTGCAAGCTCCTACCATGAATGAACAGACCGTTCAAACGGTTGATAACTTAGTATTCTCCTTTATTAAAGAGCTAAAAACCTACACTATTTTTGATCTTCGTACCGAGCCGGCTCCGGCAGCTTTTCCGTCTGATTTGTCTGTTGACTATATTTTTTACGGTGTACTCAAAGAGGTTCCGGAGGGGATCAAGCTGGAATTCATCCTCAAAGGGCAAGAGGATCAAGTTACCCGTATGATCTCGAAGGTATACGAAAATATTAACAGGATATTACTCGATTCGCGGTTATTAGTGTTCAACCTCTTTGATTTTTCGATAAAACTCGACGCTCTTGCCGACTCGCAGCAAGAAGAACAAACGACTGAATTTACCTACATAGAAACCGTTGATTCCCTTGCCGGCTCGTGGAAGGGAGAACCGGGCTTAGACCGTGTTATGATTCTCCGCGGAGGACGCGGCATGGCAGTATTTTCAAGCGGTGTATCTATTTCCCTTGATCTCAAAATCGAAAACGGGTATCTCCTCGTAACTCAAAAGGGAACGATGCAGCCGCGTCAATTTTTGAACCTGCCCGACGGCATTGCACAACAAGCAGTGCAGCAAATTGAACCGCCGCAATGGCGTTTTTTAGTCTCCACCGATAAAAAAATCCTTTCGGGAACCAAGATAGACGCACAGATTCAATACAACGAAACAGCTATTATCAATATTCAATATGGAACAGCCCTTGTTGAATGGCAGCGGGACTAACGCTCAATGCAGTATGACGATGAATGTGAAGAGCGGGAATATCATTCGCTGAATGCCGATACTATTGCAGGCTATCTTGAAGAAACCGGCAGTTTTGCCTCTTTTTTTGACCATTATGAAGAGCGCCCATCCCAGCTGGATCTTGTGCGGGCTATCACCCATTGCTTTAACGACAGTGCCATCGGTGTCTTTGAAGCGGGTACCGGTGTCGGCAAGAGTTTAGCCTATTTACTACCTGCCTTTGAATGGGCGCTTGCCAACAAGGTACGGGTGGTTGTTTCAACCGGCACCATCAACTTACAGCACCAGCTGATCGATAAAGATGTCCCTGATGCGCTCAAGATACTGGGAGAAAAGCCGGATATGCCCCAAGCAATACTCATCAAGGGGCGGCAGAATTATCTGTGTTTACGGCGGCTGATGCAAACCGTTCAAGAGCCGGATCTTTTTACACAAGAGGCGGAAGAGCTGGCAGCAATCCAAAAATGGGCACAAACTACCGATGAAGGTACCCGTTCAGCCCTCCCCTTTATGCCAGCCCCAGGGCTGTGGGTAAAAATTTGCTCAGAATCCGACAACTGCCTTGGTCAACGCTGTCCCTTTTACACCAGTTGTTTTGTGATGAAACTGCGGAAAAAAGCGGAGAAAGCGGCCATCCTTATTGTCAATCACCATCTATTGTTTGCTGATTTGGCAAGCAGACAGGACGGAGCGGGCTATGCAGCAACCGCCGTGTTACCGCCCTTCCACGCCATTATCTTTGATGAAGCGCATACGATAGAAGAAGCCGCAAGCAGCTTTTTTTCGCATACATTTTCACGTTATGAATTAAACCGCTCCATTACTACGCTCTCCCGTGTCAAAAAAGGAAAAAATGTCGGCTGTCTGGAAAAGATTACCGCTGTTTCTACCAAGGCTGAGCTAATGCCTGTTATTGCAAATGCCCTTACTAAAACGCAGGCAGCCTACGCAGCGCTGGAAGCACAAGCCCTGAACTTTTGCGGTTCGGTCAGCAGCCTGAGCTTTACCCAAGTACCGGCAGCAAAAACAGCGGCACTGCTTGCGCTGTGCAAAGATTTTGCCGGAGAACTGAATAAACTCAACAATGCACTCGCGGTGCTCATCACCAATGCAGAACCAAACGATGATCCCCGCTATGAGGATGCTGTGCGCGAAGGCGGTATTGCACTCAGCCGTTTACAGGATATTGCAGAAACACTTGAGCATTTTTTTCAATGGACACAGCAGCCAGACTACGTGTTTTGGATAGAAAAAATGCAAAGTCCGGGGGGAGAAGTGCCGCGCTTTAACCAAACACCAATTGATCTAGCGGATAAGCTCAGGCACGCAGTATTTAAGCCTTTTGACACAGTGATCGCCCTGTCTGCCACACTGAAAATCGGCAACAGCTTTTCCTTTTGGATGGGACGGACAGGGCTGCTGTCGTTTTCTAGCAAGGAGGTACGCACCGGCACCTTCGACTCCCCCTTTCACTATGAAAAAAACGTCCTGCTCAATATTCCGACCGACGCACCCGCCCCCGATGATGAGCAGTTTCAAGCATTTGTCAACACCGCTGTTGCCCGGCTTATCGAAATAACCGGCGGCAAAACACTCGTGCTTTTTACCTCGTATGAATCGCTCAAGCAAACCTGCGCCTTTGCCCGCAGCGAGCTGCCCGATATGGAAATTCTACAGCAGGGAGAAGATGACCGCAGCCGCCTCCTGCATACCTTTAAAGAACATATCGACAGCACCCTCTTTGCAACCACTTCATTCTGGGCAGGGATTGATGTGCCGGGAGAGGCGCTCACTCACGTTATTTTAGTCAAACTGCCCTTTGCGGTACCAAGCGCCCCCCTCTTCCGCGCCCGTGCCGATGCTATCGAACGGAAAGGCGGAAGCTCTTTTATGCAGCTGAGTGTCCCCGAAGCGGTTGTTCAATTCAGGCAAGGGTTTGGACGGCTCATGCGTTCTCAAACAGACAGGGGCATTGTAACTTTGCTTGACAAACGGGCACTTATCAAACAGTACGGCAGGATATTCATCGAAAGCATTCCCAAAACCAAACAATGCTTTGCATCTTTGCAGGAAATTGTTTATAATATAGAAAGTTTTTTATATTAGGATGAAGCATCTTCTCACAACAGCTCAAGTTGTCAGCGGGTGTTCTCTCAAGACAGCAGCTCAGCCACTATCGGTATTAAAAGCAGCCTGTTGTTCTTACGGAGTTTCTATGCTTGGAATAATTTGTATTTTATGCTGTATCGGCACAATAACAGTGTGGGCATCTCTTAACCGCTTTGCGTATGTTGTACACCGTCCATGGTGTAAAAAAATCAATGCGCATATCAGTACCGTCATTGCGCACCGGTTCTTTGCCATTTTTAATACCTATATGCACTTCCGTTTTGCAGGCGATTATACACTCGTACCGCAGCTGCCTGAACAGTATCTTCTTATCTCTAACCATCAAAGTCTTTTGGATATCGTCGTCTTTATGAATTATCTTGATGGAAAGAGGCTCCGCTTTGTTGCAAAAAAGGAGCTTGCTAACCATGTCCCGCTGGTTTCCGTTATGCTGAAAAGCGATGAACATTGTCTTGTACAGCGCAGTGGCAGTCCGAGTCAGGCAATGCAGTCAATGGATTCCTTTGCTGCCCGCGTAGTTAAAAATAATTGGATACCGATATTATTCCCGGAAGGAACCCGCTCAAAAAATGGAAAACTTGGGACATTCCACGCAGCAGGCTTTCGGCGCTTTCTATCCAAGGCTCCCATGCCGGTTGTGGTCGCAGCGCTTGATGGAGGATGGAATATTTCTTCGATACCCAAACTTTTAACAAACCTTCGCGGAGGTGCTTATCACGTAAAAGTACTCAAGGTATACCCGGCTCCAACCACCAAAGAAGCACAGCTCAAGGTACTTGAAGAAGGTAAAAGTTTAATACAGGAACAGCTTATACAGTGGAGAAAATCCGATTCATAAAGCAGGGGTATCTATGAGTTCGTAACAATCAACCTGTTCGGAAACTTCCGGTTCGGAACAGGGTTCCTTGAAATGCGATGTTCCGAATTGTGCTATTGATACGATTTAGAACTCGGAGGTCTGCTCTACCCCACCGTTATCGAACAGGTCTAATCTCACAAGGAGAGAATACATGAGTACAGCTCAAGAAACACTCATTTCAATTGATTGCGGAACACAAAGTCTCCGGATTATTATTTTTGGTGAAGATGGCACCGTACTTGCGAAATGCCAGATCATCTATAAACCATATACCAGCCCGCGTGAAGGATGGGCAGAACAAGACCCAGAAATATGGTGGAATGCTCTGTGCAAGGGCGTTGCAGATATAAAAAGTAAGTATCCCGACCTCATTGCCAATGCTAAAGGTCTCGGAGTAACTGCACAGCGTGATACTGTTATCTTCCTCGGCAAAGAAGGTCAGATACTCCGCCCGGCAATTACATGGCTGGATACCCGTAAGGCATACGGTCCCTACAAGCCCAATCCATTAATGAAAGCGATATACAGCATTGCCGGAGTGTACGAAAAAATTGTACACGCACAAAGTAACGGGCAATGTAACTGGGTACAAGAAAATGAACCCGATACGTGGATCAACACGTGGAAGGTAGTCATGGTGTCAGGTTTTTTGCAGTACCGGCTTACCGGCATGATAGCCGATTCACCCTCATCCCTTGTCGGGCATATTCCTTTTGACCATAAGAAACAGCAGTGGGCAGGTCCCGGGCATATCACCTCAAAGATATTTCCCATTGAACACGATAAACTCTGTGAGGTTGTCGAAAGCGGTAAGCCTATCGGAAAGATTTCCAACCTTGCTGCTGAACTGACTGGGCTTCCTGCCGGTATACCGGTGATTGCCTGCGGAAGCGACAAGGCCTGTGAAACGCTCGGTATGGGATGCTTAAGCGCTGATGTTGCATCCCTCAGCTTTGGTACAACGGCAGGCGTAGAGATATGCACCGACCGCTATATTGAGCCGTCTCGTATTCTTCCCGCATACAGCGCCGCTGTCCCCAAACATTGGGTACCGGAAATAGAAATTTTCCGCGGGTACTGGATGATCAGCTGGTTTAAAAACGAGCTTGGCTACGAAGAACGAATAAAGGCAATAGAAACCGGTCAGATTCCGGAAGAAATTATGGATAAGCTCTTAGATTCCTCCCCGCCGGGCTGTTTCGGCTTAATGCTGCAGCCGTATTGGGGCGCAAATTTACGGAATCATTATGCAAAAGGGGCTATTATCGGCTTCGGCGATGTACACGGCAGACATGCAATATACCGGGCTATTATCGAAGGGCTGGCATACTCTCTGCGTGAAGGATTGGAGCAGCTGGAAAAACGAACCGGCATCCCCGTTAAAACCATTGCAGTTTCAGGAGGCGCAGCCCAAAGCAATCGAATCTGCGGCATTACCGCCGATATATTAAAGCGCCCACTGGTACGGGGAGTTACCACTGAAACTTCAGCACTGGGGGCTGCCATACTCACCGCATTCGGAACAGGACTCTACCCTAGTATCAACAAAGCTGTTAAGAATATGGTACGGACTGAACATATCTTTCCTCCAGCCCCTGATCACCAAGCGCTCTATGATGGGCTGTATAAGATATATCGGCAAATATATCCGGCACTCAAAAATGCATATAAGCAAATACAGGAAGTTACCGGCTACCCGTCATAATGAAAGCCGATAGCCCATTACATACGTTCACAACAGCTGGAAAAGTTCATAACTGATACTTCAGAGAGTATTGTAGTTTTTCAGCACTTATGCGATGATATTCACTCCATGATTGATATATCTACTGAAATCCGTAAACGGTACGGAAATGTCCGCCGTGCCCGCGGTTATTATCTGTATACTGAAAAAAATATCCGCTTGCTTGACCTATGGCTGGACGGAGGTAAAGCCGTTTTAGGCAGACGTTCCGGGCAAGCTCATTTAATGTGCAAGCAATTTCTTGACCGGGGACTGACCGGTGTAATCCCGACACAGGCAGATACCCAGTTAGCGCGGGCTTTGCAGACGGTATTACCCGGTTATCCTGTTATCCGCTGGTATTATTCGGAAGAAAAAGCCAAACAGATTGCCCGTTCCGTATATGGAGAGTATAGCTCATCTGCCCACCGGTTGGATGATGGGGCAATAGCAGCTTCCGTGCCGGTATGGCGCCCCTTCCTTGGGATTGATACCGGTGTTGACATCGCTGGTAAAACCGGCAGCTTCGGCACCGCTGCAGAGATGGAAACAGCACCGCTTGCACTGATAACACCGGTCTATCCCATGCCGTGCGGGATTATTGCGGCTGCCGCTCGCTTTGAAACCGTGTTGCCTCCATCAGATGCCCTGTTTCCGCCGCTTGTCTACAGCCTTGCCCGTGGTTTTTTCGATCTTAAACGGAAAGAACAAGAAGAAGACGCGCGGAAAAACGCTACAAATCCTTCTGTCCGCAAAGGATTAAAACAACAGCGGGCAGCTCTGAGGCGGCGGGCTGCAGTAGAAGAGCTTATTCCGGCGCTGTGGACGCAGAAAAGCTGCTACCTTTTCCCGCATATTCCCCGAACCGAGTATGCTGCGGTGTTTACCCAAGCCTTGGATGCTCATGTTCTGATCTCTCCTGACTATGATCAGCCTTCTGTTTTGCCCTCCTGCGGGAGCTATAGCGAGCTTGCCGGTTTTTTGAAATCTTACCGGAATGAATCACAAATACACGAGGATAGCGCTCAAAACGCAGGTACGGATTTTTAGAGATTCCCGCACGTTGCGAGAAGATGTTATTCTAGAGGATGTTATTAATGAAGAAAAATGCCTTTACCGTTATTCATATTGACGAAGATATACTTGCAGTGAACAAAGCTGCCGGGCTGTTGGTTGCAGCCGACCGCTGGGATACGGAAGCTGCACGGCTTGATCTGCTGATTGAACAAGCTCTGCCGCAGCTTGCCCCGCACTGCGAAAAACTCTATGCGGTACACCGTATCGATAAAGATACCTCCGGTGTGCTGCTCTATGCTCTCAACGCTGATGCACACCGTGCGCTCAACACCGCATTTCAAGAGCGGCAGATTAAGAAGACCTACCGGCTGTTGATACACGGTGCTGTTTCTGAACAGCATTTTACCGTTGACCAGCCCCTGCGTGCGGACGGCGATGCTCTGCACCGTACCGTGGTTGACAAGCGCCGCGGCAAGGAAGCAGTAACGCATTTTACCGTTCTAGAGACATTCCGGCGCTTTTCACTTTTGGAGGCACAGCCTGTTACCGGTAGAACGCACCAAATTAGGGTACACCTTGCCGCGTCAGGCTATCCGATTGTCTGCGATTCGCTGTATGGAAGCGGCAAGCCGGTACTGCTTTCGGAGATTAAGCAGCGGTGGCACGGCGACATTTACACGGAACAGCCGCTTATCCAACGGCTTGCCCTCCATGCCTATCAGGTGGAAGGAACGCATCCCCGTTTCGGCACGCCGTTCTCGTTTACCGCCCCCTACGCCAAGGATTTTAAGAGCACCGTTCATCAGTTGCAAAAGCTGTAGCCTTGGATGTCCCAATATACAATCCGCATGTACTGACGCATATCATCGGGATGCAACCGTTGTATTGCAATCCCTGTTTATTACCTTGATGCACAAGGAAATATAACAGAATCATAAGACAGCAGATAGACGATGAGACAAGCACTTACAGAGCATTTCTCAAAATCATACTTGAGTTTTTTAGAAATGCCGGCACCTTTTTTAGCTGCTTATCTCGTTAAAAAACAGATGACGGCAGCCAGTTATAAGATAGAGGGCAGCAAGAAAAATACCGAGTATCACATAATTCCATGTATATGACACAGTGCGGTAATATATCGGTGCTGTGCCGATCTCCGGCAAGGCAAGGGGATCGAACGGAAGCTGATAATAGCGGGCAATGCTTTTTATATTAAGAAGATAAAACACCGGCGTACTGCTCTGCAAGAACATCCCTACCAAACCTGTTTTTATTGGAACTGACGCAGGGAGCCGTACTGCTTCGGTGGTGATGCTATCGTTATATTCACCGACTGAAAGCATATTTCCGCCGATATTGATAAAGGCTTTCACTGCCGCACTGGTATTCGTGTGTATATGCGCGGCATCATGACGGAAGCCATCCGTATAAAATGCATAGCGCTCCGTAAGATTTTTTTCAAAATCAGCTTCATAGAAAAAAGTCAGCCCATAGCCGTCAAGCCGCTCTTTTATACGCCCGATACGTTCCGGGTCAAATTCTTTTCCTATATCCCCTGCCCCCCCTAATGAATAGGCAATAGTTTTATTTTTGATAAGGTGCTTATCATATAAATACTGCTCCATATCAAGATAGGTGAAATCCTCTCTGTTGCCGCCATACGTAGAAGCCCCCACTGAGGTTATCATAACCGTGCGTAATTCTAAGGTATCTGCAGCAGCAATAAAGGCAAGGTTAAGCGCCGGGAAAGAACTGGAGCAATTAGCAGCTACAATGTCGCCCTTTTGCAGCCCGGCTTCTTTGAAAAGTTTTACAAGCAGCGCTGCAAAATCAGGATTAACGGTTGTCCGTTTACTTTCCACATTCCCCAGCGTTGTACTAATGCCGCTCCACTCCAGCCCGATAAGCCCGCTGTCCAGCCTGTCAACCGTTTTGTCTATTTCGATACCCATCCTAAGCATTTCCTGCCGGACTGCTTGCTGTAAGCGCTGCATTTTTTGAGCAGCCGCTGTCATTTCAGAATATGCCTGATGCTTGACGATAAGGCTGCGCGGTTTTACATAATAGTAGAGAACTAAAAAAAGCGCTGCCAGCAGCACAAGCACACAATTTTTCGCAGCATTCGTCATCTGTAATTTCATAAACCGATACCTACCGCAGCGAGGAGCTGATACAATACTTTGATCACAATAGCAACGATGATAAGAGAAGCAAGCGTCCGTACGGTACCGTGTCGGTCTACTTCCTGTGCTAAAATACCGGGAATAATGGTGCCGATGCTGTGTATATCCAAAAAATACAGCTCATGGACATGAAGAAGATGGAGATTCCCATAGTGCAGTACTGCTTTGATTAAAAAACTGAGTATTATACACACGGCAAATCTCCGCCTGCCGTACAGAATAGCATACCGGGAAAGGATTTTTAGTACAGCAACGGTAAGCAGACTGATCGCTGCCGTTACCAGCAGTTTAATAGGCTCATCCAGATACAATGCAAAATATGCCGGGACGATCAGCCCGCCGGGAGAAATTTCAGTAAGTTCGTAAAAAGCAATGCTGACAATAACACCGAGTGTCAGAATCTCGTGCATCATAGATGACCGCTCTCCTGCTGTTCAAAATAGTCTACAAGCTGTTTTCCTGATCTGCAAATATTTCCCGCTGCAAATATAACGGTATTACAGCCTATCGTATCAAAATAAGCTTCATCCTCAAGTATGAATACCTTTGCACGGTCTACATTCTGCCGTATCAGATGCTTGTAAAACAGCTGTTTATTTTCCCCGGAAATAAGGATGATGTCAAATAGCTGCTGATGCTGTACGGTAAAACGTACGTACTGCTCCAGCCTGGTTAGCCGGTCTGCTCTATTATTGATCAGTAAATACTTTTTGTACTGCCAATAACTTTGCGTCATACAATTTTTTAATATGATTTCGGTTGAATGAGGGTCGTTTGCTGCCAAGGTATTGATAAAAAAAAGTGTACAGCCCTTTGCGTTGCGGTACGGCACTACTTTTAAGCAGCCGGGATCCTTATAATAAGATTTCATCGCTGCAAATGCTCGTTGAGGATCAACCCCGGCATAGCAGCATATTGCAAGCGCCAAAGCCACATTATCCGGAAAGTCCACTTCCCGGTATTCTTCCAACGGTTCACCGCTTAAAAAAGCCTGTGTATGCCGTGCCTTGCACACCTGTTGAAAAAAAGGGAAAAAAGCTGTATCTGCTGTAAAAAATGCAGCTCCCGCAGGTATGGTATTGGAAAGAGAGCGGGCAATACTCTCAAGGCTGTTTCCCATTTCATCCAAATGATCTTCCCGGACATTGGTGATTGCAGCAATGTCGGCTGTGAGGATACGCTGTTCGCAAATACGCTGCAGCTCCGGTTTTACTGCCATACATTCTACGATCAATATATCCGCTTGTTGCCGGGCAGCCCAATGGACTGCTTTTATCTGTTCGCGGATATTAGCTTTCCCTTGCCGGTTAATTTCCTGCTCAACACCATCTACACCGATAACCCGCGGCGAGGTACCGGTGGTTTTTGTAAAAACTTTGTACCCGCCGGATCGTAAGCCTGCATCAATTAAACGGCAAACCGTTGACTTTCCGCGGGTACCATTGATATGGATAACATACTTTATCTTTTTTCTGTGATATTTGAGGTATTGATATTCAGCACAAAGATAGAAAATAGAGAGTAGAGATAAAACGGTAATCGCAATAAGCATTGTATCTCCTTTTGAAAATATACGGCGGAACTGCGGTTTATCCTTCCCAAACTTCGGTTTTCCAGTCTTTAATCGTGCGTGTTTCTTCGTCAAAGGAGCTTCCTATCAGCACAATTTTCTTGCCATCAGCTTTGTACCGTTCTGCATAGTGATTCTTTTGTATCTGGTTCAGGGCATCTTCTGCACTGCCATTACCGCTAAGCTTAAACTCGAAGATATAAACAGAATCGGCAGTAATAACCACGGCATCCGCACGTCCGGTTGAGCAGTGCACCTCCGTTTGCACAAACTGTCCCATCAGCTCAAAGACGAGATACACCGCTGCCTGGTAGTTCTGTTCCCGCAGTTTCAGCTTTGCCTTCGGGAAATCATCATACGGTATGCTTGCGATAATCGCCTGCATCCGCCCCATAAACTCATCCACATTGCCCTTACGGATGTCCTGTATAAACCGTCCCACCCATACCCCTGTTTGACCGAACGGTACATCAGAGTATGCCGGTAACAGATTACGCAAAAAACCGTACCGTACTTCATTATTCGGAAAGCCAAGCCGGTACAGCTTCAGATCGCCGATATATTCCTTGATCGTTAAATATCCCGCTTGAAACAGAATCGGCAACGCATCTTGAGCAACCGCCCGATAGGTTTGCAAGCCTTCTTCATCAAGTTCAACATTACCATCCAAGTCAGGGATATAATAATGCGCTTCTTTTAAAAAGTTGACCAAAAAGGTCGGTGTTCCCGTACCGAACCAGTAACTCTTGAGTTCTTTATCATCAAAGGCATTGAGAATGCTATAGGGATTATACATTCCTTCCCCTGCCGGGTGGAATAGGTAGCCATCATACCACTGTTTTAAGGCAGCAAGCGCCTGCAGATAGTCGAGCTTTTGTTTTTCTGCAAGCGCTTGTATCTCCGGTTGAAAATTTGTTTCAAGTTCTTTTTGAGTTATACCGCACATACCGGCATAAGATTCATGCAGACTAATATCTTTGAGGTTATTCAGATCGCTGAAAATGCTGATTTTGCTGAACTTTGTTACCCCGGTTAAAAACGCAAAGCGAATGTATTGATCGCAGGTTTTTATGACAGAGTAAAATGCCTTGAGCGTATTACGGTAGTGTTCGTTCAGCTCTTCATTTACCCCCATCGTTTGCAGCAAGGGTTTATCATACTCGTCTACGAGGATAACGACTTGTTTACCGGTTTGCTGATATGCCCGCCGGATAATTCCTTTAAATCGGCTCGAAAATGTTTGCTCTGAGGTATCCGTTTCGTATTGCTTTTCCCACTGGACTAAATGAGTGTGGAGAATAGTGTGCATACTTTTCTCATCATTGTAATTTTCCGTATTAAAATCCAAATAGAGGACAGGATATGCTTGCCACGGGGTTCGGTTTTCTTGTGCGGCCTGTTCCTCTTCCGCTTTTTCAAGATACAAACCTTTAAACAGCTCTTTTTGCCCACGGAAATAAGCTGCCAAGGTTGAAAGAAAGAGGCTTTTCCCAAACCGCCGCGGACGACTCAAGAAATAGGGACTCGACACTTGAACGAGCTGCCAAAGAAATGAGGTTTTATCAATATACAGATAACCATCTCTGCGGAGTTTTTCAAAACTTTGTACGCCGATCGGTAGTTTGCGAGTAATGTTCATAGTGGTGTAGTATAGCAGGGTTATCATCTTTTGCAAATATACGACGCATCTGCCGTCAAAACTATACATCCGTGTATAGTTTTGACTACGAGTTTCGCGT
>NZ_JBQNBW010000050.1:0-20136 GCF_052169735.1 Treponema sp. | reverse complement strand
AAACCGTCTGCAATAATATTGATGGCGATACATCTATGCAGTTTATCATACGATTCTCCGGCTTTAAAATCCGCTGTGTACATCTTTGCCCAGTAGAATAGCGTTCGTTTTATAAATGAGGCATTCCATGACGCTTGTATCTCTATGTCAATAACCGTACCGTCGGTTAGCTTGAGCTTTACATCAAGGATGCCAGTTTTATCGCTGAACTCCTCTTTCGTCAATTCTTTGTCCATGAATTCAAGATCGAGAACCTGTTGCGGTGTAAGGTCAAGAATGCACTCCAGAAAGTCCTGCAAGAGCGGTTTATTTTCTTCCGAGCCTAACAAGCGTTTGAATGCGTAATCGTTTGTTAGCGTTATCTGTAATTCGTCTTCCATAGCTGTAGAAAGTATAGGACATCAGGATATAAAATGCAATGTGTGGTGTACAGGAGAAAAACACAAAGCGGGGCGGAATATAATTATGAAGGGATAGTACAGCGTTTTTAGGTCGTTATAATGCGGAATCCCTGTCAGAGCCTTCAGGGCAACTCTTCTTGCAATGTATAATCCTCCGGATAAAATCTTCAATACGCTTGAAACAGCTTTTTTTTTTAGATATACTGAAGAGTAGTCGGCATAGCTGTATTGAGGGGCATCTTTGAGCATTTCTGAAAAGTCGATTAGCTTTTTAGAGGTGCCCGACGATAAAGGTGAGCGGGCTATTATTGGGCATCTCCTAAAAACTGCGTTTTTTAGAGGTACCGATTATGAAGCAGATGGAGCGTGTTTTTGCAGCATACATTATTTTGGAAAAAAGGACTTCAGTTTTCATGTACGCAGTGTTCTGCATGCTGCCGATACGATCCGGGGTTTGTGTACCTTTCTGTCCGCGACCTTGAAAGACTGCAAGAGTGGGCTGCTGTAGGGCGGTCTGAATTTATCAAGAAGTTTTGCCGTTGGGTACTGCAAGGGGATGGGTATGAATACCTTTGCCTTCAGGAACGGGCAAATTATGACTGTATTTTATGGAATAATGGCTGTATTGCATATAATTATCGGCCTTTTCAATGCTCTTCCTATCCGTTTTGGGATTATCTTTTGGAACATGAGCAGCATTGGAATGCAAATGCCCAAAACTGTCCGGGAATAAATCACGGACAATGGCATTCTGCAGAAGAGATACAAGGCTTGCTTGATACTGCAAAACAATTCCCTGTTATTAGACGAAAAACCACTGGTGAAGATATGGTCTTTACCAAAAAGTAGAGGAGCGTATGCGGGTACATTTTTGGGGCGTTCGCGGTTCAATTGCGACCCCGTTGAGCGCAGCTCAAATTCAGGCAAAGATTTCTGCGGTTGTTCAGCGAATTACCGAAAAAGATATTGCGGATCAAGACTCCCGGGAACGGTTTCTTGCCTCGCTGCCTCCGTGGCTCTTCGGCACCGTAGGGGGCAACACCACCTGTGTTGAGGTAGAAACCGGAGAAGGCAATCATATTATCTTTGATGCCGGCAGCGGAATCCGTGAATTGGGAATTTATCTGCAAAATCAGTTTGACTATTTTGAAAAGCCGCAAACCTATCATTTATTTTTTTCTCATTTCCATTGGGATCATATCCAAGGGCTGCCCTTCTTTTTGCCTGCATACGATTCGCGTAATACGATTATCGTGTACAGCACACGCCCTAAAATGCAGCAATTTTTGGATGAACAGATGCAATGGCCGTATTTCCCGGTAACGATGTCGGGAAAAGGCGGCTTTACTGCAAAATTTGAATTCCGCTGCATTGCTCCTGATGAACCGTATATCCATATCGGCAATACAAAAATAGGCTGGCACCGGGTACGGCATCCGGGAGGCTGTGTTGCCTATTCCGTGCTTGATGGCGAAAAAAAGTTTATCTTTTCTACTGATACCGAGTTACGCCCTCAGGATTTTGAAAAAAATGAAGAGAATATTGCCTTTTATAGCGGCGCTGAGCTGATTATTATCGATGCGCAGTATACCATGACGGATTCAATCGAAAAAATCGGCTGGGGACATTCGACTTTCTCTCTTGCTATTGATTTTGCTACCTCATGGGGTATTAAACAGCTGGCTCTATTTCACCATGAACCGACCTATAATGATAAAAAGATACTCGCCATACAGGCAAGTGCTCAGCATTATTGCGATTATATCGGTGCGAATGGGCTTGAAATATTCAGCGCAGTAGAAGGAACGGATATTTATCTATGAACGAGGATAAGCAGCCGTACTATTTTTCCGATTCTGAGTTAAAAGCGCTTGCAACGCTATTCCGCCAGTGCAATCCGCTTTCCGATGACCTGTACCCGTTCAGTATTTTTGTTCAGCAGTACATCTATCAGAATCTTACCATTGCCGAAGCTGAACGCTTGTACACTGTGTAGCGCATAATGAAAAAGTATATCCGGTATGTATTGTATTTTAGTGCCGCTTTGTTGTGTGCCGGTGCCGTGGGAATATATGGGCTTACCATGCCTCCGGCAGCGGAAACCGAAGGTTCCGAGCAGCTTTTTACCATAAAACGCGGGACATCTGTGCGTACTGTTGCTGCTGATCTACAGACAGCGGGACTTGTGCGTTCCGGCTATGCTGCCTATTTCTATTTCAGACTCTTAAGACTGCCCCTCAAAGCGGGTACCTATAAACTTTCTTCCGCTATGTCTCTGCAATCTGTTGCAGCATATTTGCAGGAGGGAAAGCACGAGCTGATAAAAGTAACCCTGCCTGAAGGGCTCACCCTGTCTAAAACAGCAGCCATCCTTGCGGAACGGCAGGTTATAGAGCTATCTGCTTTTTTAGGAGCGGCTCAGAACCCTGAACTGCTGAAAAAATACGGTATTCCTTCCGGCTCAGCTGAGGGGTTTTTATTTCCTGATACTTACTTTTTCTCATATAATGAAACATCTGAGCGGATTGTAACAGCGTTGCTCGATAATTTTTTTACCAAGACCGCCACTATTCCTCATTTCCCAACCGATCCTGCTGAGCGGTATAATACCGTTATTCTGGCGAGTATTGTTGAGCGGGAATACCGGGTGCCGGAAGAAGCGGTAAAGATTGCCGGTGTTTTTTCCAATAGGCTTGAAATCGGGATGGGACTCCAGTCCTGCGCCACCGTTGAATACATCCTTACCGAAGTACAGCATAAACCGCATCCCGATCGGCTGCTGAACAAAGATTTGGAAATCGATCATCCCTATAATACCTATAAGTGGCGGGGCTTGCCGCCCGGTCCCATCTCAAATCCGGGAATAACAGCGCTCTACGCTGCCTGTAATCCTGAAAAAAGCAGCTATCTTTATTTTCGGCTGGAAGATTCCGGAGCCGGCACCCATGTATTCACGCGCAGCCTTGCCGAACATGCCCGTGCAGGATCGCTCATTGTGAAGCGGGCTGCAGGGCATTAAGCCATTATGCCGAAAGTTACTACCGAAACTATCGATGCGGTGAACGCCCAAACCGATTTGGTTTCGCTGGTCGAAAATTATACGCATCTGGAAAAACGAGGGTACGACTGGTGGGGATGCTGCCCCTTTCACAACGAAAAAACACCGTCGTTCCATGTTATCCCTGATAAAAAAATGTACCACTGCTTCGGCTGCGGAGCAGGAGGTTCAACCATCAAGTTTTTGATGGAAATGGAAAAACTTTCCTTTATTGAAGCTGTCGAAGCCTTGGCAAAACGGGCGGGTATTCCGGTCGTCTATGCCGAAGGGCAGTACCAGCCTTCTGCAGACGATACGTTTAAAGACGCTCTGCTGGAATTATACCAAAAGGTGAGCGGTACCTTTCATTATTTTCTCTTGCAGACTCCGGAAGGTGCAAAGGCTTTGCAGTATTTGCAGGAGCGGGCAGTCAGTCCCGAAATGATTGAGCGGTTTAACCTGGGATATTCACCGGCAAATCGGCAGTGGCTCTTTGCATTTTTGCAAAAAAAGGGGTATTCACAAGAGTTTTTAGCTCGTACCGGCTTGTTTTCAACCAAATATCCGCAAATTGCCTTTTTTTCAGGGCGAATTATGTTTCCTATTTGCAACCGTCACGGTCAGCCGGTTGCATTCGGCGGACGTATTTTGGAGGGAGAGGGGCCGAAATACCTTAACACGGGCGATTTGCCTCAGTATAAAAAGCGGGAAACCTTGTTTGCCTTTTCGCAGGCGCTCCCGCAGATCAGAAAAGAAAAAACAGTCATTTTTTGCGAAGGCTATATGGATGTAATCGCCTTTCATCAGGCGGGAATCACCAATGCGGTAGCGCCGCTGGGTACTGCGCTCACGGAGGATCAGGTAAAACTGATTCGCTCTTTTGCCGATACAGTTATCCTTTCGTTCGATTCAGACTGGGCAGGACAGGAGGCAACATATAAAGCTATCAAGCTGTGCCGGTTAGCGCATCTGCAAGTGCGGGTACTCCTCATTAAGGATGGAAAAGATCCTGCCGAAATTTTGATGCAAAAAGGTGCTGAGGGTTTGACATATCTTGTAAAAAATAGTATATTGGATAATGATTATCTTGTTCAAATCGCAGCGAAGCGTTTTGATGTGATGAGTCCCGAAGGAAAGGCGCAAGCTGCCGCTTTTCTCTTTCCTTATATCGAGGTATTGGAATCCGATATTCAAAAAGAGTCAACATTACAAAGATATTCGGCGGACTTGGGCATAAGCTCAACAGCGTTATTTACTGACTTTCATCAGTATAACCAAACAAAAGAACCGGTGCCGCCGGTACAAAAACGTGAGGCGCAAAAGCACATTGCGCTTACTATGACCGCAGAACTGAGGATTGTGCTTGCTGCAGCTGCAAATCCTCACCTGTTCAAAACAATGCGGGCAGAGTTGAACTCCGATAATTTTGAGGATCCCGCAGCAAAGGATTTATTTATTGTATTAGAAGAATGTTATCGCGCCGATGCAAACACGTATGACAGCTTATTAGCGCATTGCCCTTCAGATACATTGAGGAGTGCCGTAAGCAATGCCATTATTTATGGCGAGTTTGCAGAAAATCCTGAAAAACTGGTGCGTGATGGTATCTACTATATCAAACAAAATGCTTTACAGCGGCACAAGGAACTCATAGTCCGTAAATTGCAAGCTGCGCACGGATGCAGTAGTGTTGATGAAATTCAGCAGGTAAATGAATTGCTGGCTGAAAAACTGCATATCGACAAAATGCTTGCAGAATTAAAGGAAACGATGTAGATGATAGATATCACTGAAGATCCTATTGTTATAAAGTTGATTGCCCATGCAAAAGAACATAAAACCTTGACATGGGATGAGCTGAATGATCTATTGCCCGAAAAAATGATCAGCTCTGAAGCTGTTATGGACGAAATCCTCGATCTCCTTGAACAGGAGCAGATCCAAGTAATTGATGATGCCGTAGAAGACACTGATGATGTGTTCGCAGATGAGCTGGATGAAGTCGAGCTGGAAAGCGATGAGCAGTTTTTTGATGGGGCTGAGCTTGAGCAGGGAGAGCCTGAGTTTGCTAAACCTGAAGAGACCCATAAAAAGCTGTTGAACAATGACCGTGAAGCGATTGTAGACGATCCTATTAAGCTGTATTTGCGTGATATCGGTAAAGAAAATCTGCTTACTGCTGAGCAGGAGGTTGAGCTATCAAAGGCAATGGAAGAAGGCGAAACCATTATCAAAGATGCGATAAAAAATTCCGGTGTCCTTGTTTCCGAAGTGCAGATGATTGCTCAGAAGGCTTTTGCTAAAATTAACTCATCCGAAAATAACAAGCCCCGCAAGGAACTCAGCTATGAGGATGCTGAAAAGAAACGGCTGCGGCAGGCTTATGGTGAGCAGCTGCGTCCTATTTATCCCGATATTAAGTCATATATCGCCCTGAAAAAAAAGCTGTACGATAAAGAGACGCTTGCCAGCTTTTTAGACGATGCCGATCTGCAAAAAACACGGAAAAAAGTTCTCAATTATTTACAAAAAATTGAATTTCAAACAGAAGAAATTGAAAAAATTTCGGATCACTTTTTAGAAGCGGCAAAAAAAATCCGTGAATACCGGCGCAGACGAGAAAAGAAACAGCAGCAGCTCGGTGTTCATGCGTATTCGGACTTACGGAAGCTTGGAAAACGGCTTGCCATCCCCCGTGAGCGGCAGAAGCTGGAAGAAGAGCTTGGTATGACAGCAAGCGATATCCGCGATATTTACACGCATATCCAAACACTGATCCGTAAAGTGCGCAAGATCGAATATGATTTTGAAGCTTCAACCGAGGCTATTATTGCACTGGCAAAAGAGATTAAGCAGGGACATGCCCGTTTAAAAAAGGCAAAGGATAAGCTCATCAATGCAAACCTCCGGTTAGTGGTTTCTATTGCGAAAAAATACACCAATAGGGGATTGCACTTCTTTGACCTTGTGCAGGAAGGAAATATCGGCTTAATCAAGGCTGTTGAAAAGTTTGAATACCGCAAGGGGTATAAATTTTCTACATATGCAACGTGGTGGATCAGGCAGGCAATCACGCGGTCTATTTCCGATCAAGCGCGTACCATCCGTGTTCCCGTTCACATGATTGAGCAGATCAACAAGGTGAACCGCGAGTCTAAGCAGCTGTTGCAAAAGTTCGGCAGGGAGCCTACCGATGAAGAAATTGCAGTGCAGCTTGGCTGGACTGTTGAGCGGGTAAAGCAAGTCAAAAATGTTGCACGGGAGCCTATTTCGCTTGAAACACCGATTGGAGAAGAAGAAGATTCATCCCTCGGCGATTTTATTGAAGATAAGGAAGTCGAAAATCCTTCAAATTCAACGGAATATATCTTATTGCAGGAACAGCTGCATGAGGTGCTCTCATGCTTGCCGCTGCGTGAACAGGAAGTGCTCAAGATGCGGTTCGGACTGATTGAAGGCTATCAGCTGACACTGGAAGAGGTCGGCTTGTACTTTAATGTAACACGCGAACGTATTCGGCAAATTGAGGCAAAGGCTTTGCGCAGATTACGGAATCCTCGGCAGAGTTGTAAGTTAAAGGATTATTTGGATACATAGCGGAAAACCTCTAAAGGCGTATGTTTTTAGAGGGTTCCAAGGATATATCGCTGGCGGCAGGCTGCTTGGAATGAGCAGTCTGCCCATATGAGGAGAGGGAACACATAATGGTTGCAACGGAAGTTTTTGATAAGCTGCGCGAATTACAGGATATTCTGGCACGAAAAAATCAGCTTGATATGGAAATCTTGGAGGCGCCGCAGCTATTGGTAAAACAAGAAGAACTCTTGGCGCGGTACAAGACCAATTATATTAAAAAAAATACCGATGACGAAGCAATACGTCAAACAATTGGGACACTGAAAGCTGAACTGTTTGAAATGGAACAAAGACGGGAAAAAGCTGAAAAGGCGATGGATGGTATTACCACGCAGCGTGAATATGATGCTTTAGATCGGGAGATTCAAGAAGCAACAAAGCGGGAAGCCGAGCTGCGGAAGGAAATCCTCAAGAATGAGTCAGCCCATAAGCGGCTTGATGAAGAAATTAAAAATGAAGAGGCAATGATTCGGCAGCAGGAACAGGAGCTGGATGAGCGGAAAGCTGTTATTGAAGCTGAAATTACGCACAAGAAAGAAGAACTCGCGGCTCTTGCTGAGGGCGAAAAGCATTTGACTCCTGATTTGGACAGCGATACCCTCTTTAAGTTTGACCGTATTATAAAGAATAAGCAGGGTGTCGGTATTGTACCAGTGCAGGGGAGCGTCTGTATGGGCTGTCACATGATTTTGTCAGCTCAATTTGCCATCGAGGTACGGGAAGGGAAGAAGATTATGTATTGTCCCTACTGCAGCCGTATTCTTTATTATCAGGAAAGCGATGAAGATTCTGCAGAAGATATGGTATTTGATGATATGGATATGGGCAGCTTAGCCGATTTGGACGATTCAAACGAGTACGATGGGGCGGATGAAGACAGCAGCGACGATTAAGCCTTGCGGATTTTAGGATGATAGAATAGAGAGCCGGTAACCGCTGCAGTGTTCTATATGCAGAGGAAAGTCCGGACTCCTTCGGAGATGATGCCGGCTAACGGCCGGGCGGCTGATGTTGTAAAACACAGCTGACAGATAGCGCAACAGAAAATATACCGCCGGTGAAACGGTAAGGGTGAAAAGGCGGGGTAAGAGCCCACCGCGTTTTCCGGTAACGGAACGGCAGTGCAAGCCTCATCAGGAGCAAAATCGAATAGTAGGGGATATCCGATCCTTACTTTACGGGTTGATTGCGGAAATTACTACAGTAATGCAGTAATCAGATAGATGGTTACCCTGTTCGCAGACAGAATCCGGCTTACGGCTCTCTATTTTTTATTTTTATTGTCATAGGGAATGTATGAAGCATCATCAGTATAATAAACGTCGTTATTCCTCAAAACTGCATATTTTCAAATATATGCTCCTTGGTCTGTGTATTATATTGATTGTCGCCGGAGCTGTTTTTTTTATTAACGTGTACCGTATACGTTATTTTCATCTTCCTTCCATAAATACTGTCTATAGTGATTGGGAAAATAAAGATTATGCTGCGGTCTATGCAAAAACGGCACAGATTTTGGAACGGCGCCCTATGGAAGGAACTGCACTTGCACTGCACGGCTTTGCTGCATACTATCTTTTTGCCGAACAAACCGATGTATCAGCCGGCGCCGACTATTTGACAGCAGCAGTTGTGCATCTGCGCCGTGCCCTGTATCTCACCAGAGAAAAAGATATTCCGAAAATTGCGTACATACTCGGTAAAGTGTATTATCAGCAAGGTTATTACTATGCCGACCTTGCCGTAAAATATTTGGATCAGGCATACGCAGGCGGTATTGAAGCAAGCGATTTGGCTGAGTTCCGCGGAATGGCGGCTTCTCTCTTAGGAGATACCGATAAGGCGATTGAAGCGTTTACACAGGCACTTGCGGTAAATCCGTCGGATTTAGTGCTGTATGCTGTCGCAGATAATTATAAAAAAAAGGGTAATACGCAAAATGCGGTACTCTATCTTTTTGAAACCATCAAAAAAACAAGCGATGCCGTACTGGAAGTCCGCTGCCGGAATCAGCTGGGCTTTTTGTTTTTAACAGAAAATAAAACTGCGGAAGCCTTAGAGCAGTTTAACCTTGTGCTGGAAAAGGATGTGAATTCTGCGGATGCACACTACGGTATCGGGTTGGTATATGAGAAACAAGGTGATATAATTAAGGCTCGGTATGAATGGCGGCAGGCAATACGGCTCAATCCCATTCATGCAGAAACACGTGCAAAATTGAATATAAAATAGCGGCTTACTAAAAGCATACGAATCTTTATTTTCAGCCGCGCTCATATATTAGAGTAGAGATACAGGAGGAGAAGGAAAAGCATGGGCTTTTTTAAGAGATTTTCTGCAGATATTGGTATTGATTTAGGAACATGTAATACCATCATTTATATAAAAGATAAGGGAATTGTAGTAAATGAGCCGTCTGTTGTGGCGGTGGAGCGCGGTACAAAATCCGTAGTTGCTGTCGGTGCCGAGGCAAAAAGAATGCTCTGGCGGACACCCGGCAATATCATCGCAATCCGCCCTTTGAAAGACGGGGTTATTGCAGATAAAGACTCTACCGAGAAGATGATCCGGTACTTTGTTTCCAAGATTCTTCCTCGGCACCGTCTTATTAAGCCGCGTATGGTTATCGGAATACCAAGCTGCATCACCGATGTGGAAAGCAGCGCTGTACACGAAAGTGCTTTGAAGGCAGGGGCAGGCAGCGTTGAGGTGTTGGAAGAATCGCTTGCTGCGGCTATCGGCGCTCATATTCCGATTACGGAACCGGCAGGTAACATGGTATGCGACATCGGCGGCGGCACTACGGAGGTCTCGGTTATCTCCCTTCTTGGAATGGTTGTTACCAATGCCATCCGTGTCGGCGGCGATGAGTTTGATCAGGCAATTATCAAGCACATCCGTTCTGTACACAACCTCATCATTGGTGAGCAGACTGCAGAGCGGCTCAAGATAGAAATAGGAAATGCTTTTCCGGAAAAAAATATGGAGAAGGTGGAAATAAAGGGTACCGATGCAATAACGGGATTACCCCGCCGCCTTGAAATTGATTCGGTAGAGGTACGGGAAGCGCTGCGGGAACCGATAACACAGATTGTTGAAGAGATTAAATCTACCCTTTCTCAAACGCCGCCGGAACTGGCTGCGGATATTGTGGAACGGGGTATTGTTATGACCGGCGGCGGTTCTCTGCTCAAGGGCTTACCAAAGCTGATCTCGAAGGAAACGCATGTACCGGTTATTCTGGCAGAAGATCCTATGAATTGCGTTGCGATCGGCGCCGGTCTGTACTATGATGTGTACAAGGATATGTCGGGCAACCGCAGCCTCTATGAAAGTTTGAACCGCTAAAATGAAAAAAAAGTTTTCATTTAAAACGCGGCTCGATGTTGTTTTGCTCATTGTGCTGCTGATTATCTCATCGGTGCTGCTTACCTTTTCGGGCGGAAAGTTTATTATCGATTTTAAGTCGGTGGGTTTTTCGGTCGCAGCGGGGACGGAAAATGCCGTGCATTCTCTATCGGAGTTTGTAATGGATACGGTTACCGCAGTACGGGAGCTTGCTGAACTGAGGACAAAATACGCAGAGCTGACCGAAAAGCTCAAAGACTATGAGCTGCTGCAGCGGTCAAACGCAGATATCCGCCGCGAAAACAGGGAACTCAAAGAGCTGTTAGGCTTTGCTGATGAAATAAGCTATAAAAATATTCCGGCACAGATTACCGGATTCGACCCCGACAATCTCTACTCCGGTATTATGATCAACCGCGGAACAAAACACGGTGTGCGTAAAAATATGCCGGTGATCGCCTTTCAGGGCAGCAATGCGGGCTTAGTCGGGAAGATTGTGCAGGTAGGCCGCACGAGCAGCATGGTTATTCCGGTGTATGACTATCAGTGTTATGTTGCTGCCCGTGTGCAGACAACAAAGCACCGCGGTTTATTGAACGGGCAGGGGAGTACAGACCTTCCGCTGATTATGCGGTATGTGCAAAAGCGGGCAAAGGATGAAATCAGTATTGGCGATAAAATTCTTGCCTCCGGAGAAAATAATCTTTTTCCAAAGGACAGCCCCATCGGTATTGTAACCGGTATCAAGGTACATGATTATGAAACCTACCTTGAACTAACCGTAGAACCGATAATCGATTTTGCCCGTCTTGATTATGTGTTTGTGCTTGATTTATCCGCTACGGAAGAGGAGACAGCAGAATGAAGCATGTAATACTCTGGACAGCTGCTGCAGCCTTTATGCTTGGGGTTTTTGAAACGGCAATTCTTTCTCATTTCCATGTATTACCGGCATTACCCGATCTTATCATTATTTTGGTTGTCTATATCGCTCTTTACAATGGGACTACGGCAGGGCTGGTTGCCGGGTTCTGTTCAGGACTGATTTTTGACTTTTTGTCTTTGGCACCGTTTGGGCTTCATTCATTTATGTTTACCGTTATCGGCTTTTTATACGGGATGCTCTACCGGAAATATAATGTACGGCGTATTCTGTTTCCCCTCTTTTTAGCCTTTTCTGCAACGCTCTTAAAAGCAGGTCTTTTATTTGCCTTGCGGTTTTTATTCGGGCAAGGTATTCAGGTCTACAGTATGATGTCTCTTTCATTCTGGTTTGAAACGGCGTTCAACACTATAGCGGCTCCGCTGCTCTTTGTGCTGCTCGGCTTATTTCCCTCCGCTTTTGAGGTACAGGAGCCATAGTATATGAACGAACCTGACTTTCAGCGGATCAACCGGCGTTTGACTGTCTTTAGCGCTTTTATCTTTTTTGTCCTTGCAGTCTATCTCTTTCAGCTTTTTTCCATGCAGATTATCCGGGGTGCCCAGTTCCGAAAGCAGTCTCAGACCATATCCCAACGGTCAGAGCGGATTCCTGCACAGCGCGGGGAGATATTTGACCGCAATGCCAATATCCCTATGGTGCTCAACACCAATACCTTTGCCGTTACGGTAACGCCGGGCGAAATAGCGCGGGACGAACTGCCCACGGTGATGACCCGTCTTGCAAATATTTTACATATTCCGGTTAGCGATGTTGAAAAAAAATTGCCTGCCAGTGTACGCCGTTCCTTTCAGAGTGTAGAAATACGGTCAAATATCCCTTATGAAGTGATTACTGCCCTTGCGGAAAATATCGACGAATTGCCCGGAGTGTCGTGGCATTCAAAACCGATGCGCAATTACGTGGAAACCCGTTCGTTTTCGCATATCCTTGGGTATGTCGGCGATATTACCAAAGAAGAACTGAAAACCTTTTACAACAAGGGCTATACTGCCAATAGTTCAATCGGTAAGGCTGGAATTGAAAAATATTACGATGAGCTGCTGCGCGGTGAAGACGGCAGCGAGTACCGTACCGTTGATGCAAAAGGGCGTTTGATTGAAAGCGGTACTGCTGTTATTCCGCCGAAAATGGGGAATAATCTTATTTTAACGATTGACCGAAAGATACAGGAGTTGGTAGAAGATGCGCTTGGAGAGCGGATCGGCGCAGCAGTGGTACTCAAGCCTGCAACGGGAGAGGTGTTAGCTCTTGTGTCCTATCCGTATTTTGACCCTAATCTCTTTTTAAATGATAATGGAAATGAACTGTATGCCAAGCTCTTGCATGATACCCGTAATCCCCTGCTGAACCGTGCGGTAAATGCAAGTTATCCTCCTGCTTCAACCTTTAAAATCGTTATGAGTACTGCTATTCTTGCAGAAAAAGCCTTTCCGCCGGATAAAAAAGTACTGTGTGCAGGTGAAGTTGACTATGGAGAGCGTATATTCCGCTGTCATATCAGGCGGCCGGGGCATGGGTATTTGGATTTGCGGAATGCACTTGCTCAATCCTGTGATATTTATTATTGGACGGTATGCCGCGACAATCTTGGCATTGATAAAATGGTGGAATATATCCGTAGTTTTGGCTACGGTAAATCTGTTGAGATTGATCTGCCGAGTCAGGCGGACGGCTTGGTTCCTAATCCTGTATGGAAGGAGCGCCGGTTTCACGAGAAATGGCTGGGCGGAGATACGATGAATATGGCAATCGGGCAGGGCTTTATGCTCGCTTCCCCCATGCAGGTTGCTAATATGGTTGCAATGGTTGTCAACAGCGGGGTTATTTTCAAGCCGCATCTTTTGAAAGAAGTCCGTGCTCCGGGTACAAATGAACTTGTTTTCGAGAAAAAGCCGGAGATTTTGCAGCAAAGTGATGTTCCGCGGGAGGTTTTTGCACAAGTCCGCTCTGATATGCGATACATGATCACGAATGGAACGGCACAGGTACCGCTTCATAATACCGTTGTGCAGATCGCCGGGAAAACAGGTACGGCGGAAGTGGGGCGGAAAGATCATTGGCACTCGTGGATGGCTGCATACGGACCGTATAATGCGCCGCCTGAGGATGCCGTGGTAGTTGTTGTACTGGTTGAAGCGCAGAATACGTGGGAATGGTGGGCACCTTATGCAACAAATATCATTTTTCAAGGAATATTTGCCAATCAAACCTACGAAGAAGCAGTTGAAGCATTGGGACGCAAGCGCTTTGCATCGGTTGGAAGGACGCGGCAGGAATGAACATTAGAAATATTACCAACTTTGATTATCTATTGTTTTTAGCGGTTTCCGGTTTGTCGGTTATCGGTATTCTTTTTATCTATTCGTCCGGAGTAAATGCTGACGGCGTTTCTATGTCTAACGAATATATCAAACAGCTGGTATGGGTTATTTCCGGGCTGGTGTTCTTATTCATTGTCAGTATCTATGACTACACAAAAATAGGAGACCGTGCTTTTTTAATCTTTGTTCTTGCTATGCTTTTACTGGTATATACCCGCTTTTTCGGTAAAAGTGTAAAAGGAGCTACAAGCTGGATCGGGATCGGCGGCTTTGGTATACAAGTTTCGGAATTTACAAAGATTGTCTATATTCTGTATCTTGCATGGTATTTGTCGAAATCCCAGAATGAAAAAGCCTTTCGGCGGTTTCTCAAGGCAGCCGTTATTATGGGGATACCGATGGGCTTGATTTTATTGCAGCCTGATCTTGGTACTGCTTCCGTGTATTTGCCTATTTTTTTAATTATGTGCTTTATTGCGGGGCTGCCGCTGCGGTATGTGTTCGGTCTTTTGGGGATGACTTTGTGTATGGTTATCTTTATGCTGCTGCCGCTATGGGAAACAATGATTTTGCACCGCCCCTCCCTTGCCGTAAAGGTATTGGGGAATAAAAATATTGCGCTTTTGATTATCTTTTCTCTTATGAGTGCAGCTGTTATTGCCGCTATCGGAAATCTCCTTTTAAAGAAACGGTACTATTATTGGATCAGCTATGTGTTTGGGATTGCGGCAGCAGCTCTGTCCGGAGCCTTAGTGGGAAGCAGGGTGCTCAAGGAGTACCAGATGAAGCGGCTGATTATCTTTTTGGATCCTCAAAGCGATCCCCGCGGGGCAGGCTGGAATATTATCCAGTCAATGACGGCAATCGGTTCCGGCGGAAAATCAGGATTGGGCTTTTTGAAAGGTACGCAGAGTCATTACCGTTTTTTGCCGGAGCAAAGTACGGACTTTATCTTTAGCATTCTTTCCGAAGAATGGGGCTTTCTTGGCGGTTTATTGGTGTTCATCCTGTATGCGGTGATCTTTTTTAGAATTTTGCGGACAATCAAAAAAACGGATAATTTATTTGGAAAACTGATTGCGTCCGGCGTAATCGGTATGCTTTTTTTTCATTTTATTGTAAATGTCGGTATGGTGATGGGATTTATGCCGATCACCGGAATCCCTCTATTGTTTCTCTCTTATGGCGGCTCTTCCCTGTGGACAGCGATGATCGGAATCGGCTTGGTTATCGGTATCAGTTTACGCCAGCTGTAGGTTTTCTTTGCGGTGCTCCAGCTGTCGACATACGGCAGCCGGAGTGCGCCGATAAATGAGCCGTCAGTGTGTTTTTGCCATTTCACTAATAAATTTCTTCATACATTCGAGGGTTTCCGTACTGATGTGGTGCTCTATGCCTTCTGAATCGAGCAGTGCGGTTTTCTCACTGACACCGAGTTTTAGCAAAAATTTGAGCACAATGCCGTGCCGAGCTGCACACTCCTGTGCTAATCTTTTCCCTTCTTCAGTAAGTCCTATCGGCTTATGAGCAGTATTTTCAATGAGATGATTCGTTTTGAGCCGCTGAAGCACTTGAATGACTGACACATGACTGACGCCAAAGTATCGTGCAAGATCCATTACGCGGCATTTTCCATTTTCTTTGCTTATTTGCGCAATAGCTTCGGTATAATCTTCTAGTATTTCTATTGCATGATCCGCGCGTGTCCGCGAAAATGCTGCCGAAGCCTCTGTTTTTTCCTCTACCATTTGTTTATTGTATACGGTTCGACGGAGGTCTTTCAAGGGGTTGCCGGGGAATGCGCTCTCATTACGGTTATCCGTCTTTAAGAAAGCATCTTGCATTGTAACGGCTTATGAGCTACACTTTACTTATGAACTATATTGATTTACGAAGTGACACTGTGACTTGGCCCACAGACGCAATGCGGGAAGCAATGGCAAAAGCTCCGGTTGGCGATGATGTGTATGAGGATGACTCTACCGTACAAGAACTGGAGCAATATGCAGCAAGTATTACCGCAAAAGAAGCAGCTCTGTTTGTTCCTTCCGGGGTATTCGGTAATCAGTTGGCGCTTTTTACCCATAGTCCGCGTGGAAGCGAGGTTATTTTAGACGATCAAAGTCATATTGTGCAGCATGAAGGCGCGGCTGCAAGTATCATCGCAGGGGTGCAGCTGAGGACGGTTGATACTCACGGGGCTATGCTTTCACCGGAATCAATTGAACAGCGTATTCGTATCGGTGACGATATTCATGAACCCAAAACCAGTCTTATCTGTGTGGAAAACGCACATTCAAACGGAAAGGCTTTCTCGGTGGAAAGTATGGAAGCGGTTAGAAGGTGTGGAAACCGTTATCATATTCCCATTCATCTTGACGGAGCGCGCCTGTTCAATGCAGCTGCAGCTCTGAATATTGAAGCGCGTGAGCTTACCCAGCATGTGGACTCTGTGATGTTTTGCCTTTCAAAAGGGCTTTGTGCTCCGGTCGGTTCGATTTTAGCGGGTAACCGCAAGTTTATTGAACAGGCACGCCGGAACCGTAAAATCATGGGCGGCGGCTTACGGCAGGTAGGTATTCTTGCTGCAGCAGGGCTTGTTGCCTTAAAAGAAATGCGTTACCGGTTAGATTGCGATCATCAAAATGCTGCATTATTGGAGCATTTATTAAGCGATATTTCGAAAATCGATGTTGCACATGACCGCCGTGATATAAATTTTGTATTCTTTAAAAATAAGCCGGATGCCAACTTAGATGTAGAAGCCTTTGTTGAGTACATGAAAGAAAACAATATCCTGATCAATCCCTGCGATAAAGACGGCTATTTCAGGCTGGTTACGCATTATTGGATCACAAAAGAGCATATCCACCGCATTGCCGGTACAATTAAGGAATTTTACTCCTAATGCAGCCGAGTTCCCACAATATAGTGACACAAGAATCCCGTATAAAGATAGTGCGTATTGCGTCTTTTATCGCACTTGGCGGTAATTTGCTGCTGTGTATTCTCAAATTGATAGCCGGATTTATTACGGGAAGCCTTGCTGTGTTGGGAGATGGTCTTGACACGGCAACCGATGTCGGTATTGCTGTGATGGCTGTATTAGTCAGTTTTATTATCAATAAACCTTCCGATTCCCGTTATCCGTGGGGACGGCAGCGTGCAGAAACCATTGCGTCGATGGCTCTTGCATTTATCATCATATTTGCCGGTTTCCAACTGTTTACCGCATCAATCAATAAACTGATTCAGGTATATAACGGTGCAGTACTTGTTATGCCGCAGCCTATCGCGATGATAGTAACAGGGGTCTCTATTGCCGGTAAGCTGCTGCTTGCATTGAATCAATATCTTATGGGGAAAAAAGCTCAAAGTTTGATGATTCTTGCGAATGCACGCAATATGATAAACGATATTGTTATTTCAGCATCGGTGTTTATCGGCTTTATCATCTCGCTTATTTTTCATGCACCGTATTTTGATCCTATCATGGCATTGTTTGTTTCATGTTTAATCATAAAATCCGGCATCACGCTCTTTATTGAACTCAATGTGGAGCTGATGGACGGGAATACTAATCAGCAGGTATACGAACAGCTGTTTGCTGCTGTAGCCACCGTGCCGCAGGTAAAGAATCCTCATCGGGCACGTATACGGAAAATGGCAAATCTCTGGGATATTGATTTGGATATTGAAGTTGATGGTGCGATGCCGGTAAGCGAGGCTCATCTTATTGCAGAAAAGACTTCAGCTGTTATTAGAAATGTACTGGGAAATGTTTACGATGTTGTAATACACATCGAACCTTATAATTCCGATAGAGTAGGGGAGTGTTACGGTGTATCTTTGGAAGAGCTCAATAGTTTATCGCCGTCGCGGTAACCTTTTCGATATTATGCTGCTTGCGTACTTTACGCCTGCGGTTTTCTAGGTTCTTCAACAGGATGAACGTCTTTCATCTCATTCCAAACCTTATCGAATGCCGGATGGATTTTCTTAAAGTACTGAATGAGCTGCGGATCAAAATGCTTACCTGCATTTTCTATAATATAGGCTGCCGTTTCGTCATGAGTACGCTCTTCTTTATATGAACGTTTCATACGGAGTGCATCATATACGTCTGCAATAGCGACAATCCGTGCTGCTAGAGGTATCATCTCTCCTTCCAGTTTAAAAGGATAGCCAGTCCCATCCCAGCGTTCGTGGTGACTTAATGTAATCTCCTTTGCCATTGGAAGTGGATATGATGAGACGATGAGTGCGCCGTTGATTGTGTGTTCTTTCATTACTTCCCATTCTATATCGCTGAGCTTGCTTTGTTTTTGCAGGATATAGTCGGGTGTGCCGATTTTCCCAATGTCGTGGATAGCAGCTAAAAATGAAATACTCTCAACAAAATCTTGAGTAATCTGCGGATAAATATTGAGCTTGAACAAATATTCGGTAAATTCTTTGCAATAAAAATTCAGCCGTTCCGCATGGTTGCCGGTATCATTGTCTTTTAACTTTGAGGCTTGCAGCAGACCGCTTAACATGAGTTTATAGGTATCAATATGCTCATTGGTTATGTCTTCAAATATCATCCAATAACCGATAAGATACTGCGTATTGATAAAAATCGGATGCACTCTGACCCTTGTATACAGAGTTCTGCGGCTTCTTGTTTTGTGAACCATAGTACCGATCCACGAAAAGCCTTTTTCCTTTGAACGTATTGCTTGGAAGAATGTGTTTAGTTCTTCTTGTGTGAATATCCGTCCTAAAATATTAAAAAGCGGCTTTTTTTCGAGGGCATAGTAGTCTTTGAAAAGTGCAAAAGCCCCCCTGTTAATATGCCGAATTATTAAATTACGATCAATAATAAGAGTCGGAATAATTTGTCCTTTTGTCAGTTCCGCCAGCTCTGAAAAATAGTCTTTCATGCTATTTACCGGTTGACCGGTTTGCGTCTCAGGTGGTGTCGTGTTTCGCATATATTAATCCTTTTCTGCATCACTTTTTCTAATATACTGCGGCCCTGCATAGTCAGCCGCTTCTTGGAGTAAACTGCTATTTTTCTGCATATAGGTGATCATTGTATGTGCAAAAGAAAGCGGGTCAGATTCTAAAAATTGAAACGGAATACCGCTGTTTATGACGGCAGGAGCATTTTTAAATGCCGCCGTTCCATATCCCGCGATCAGCCATGGTTCTTTTTCTGAAAAGTAGGGAAGCATGTCGGCTGCCGTTTTATCAAAAACCTCGGTAATGGGCGTTCCATTTTTGAAAAGCTGGATATAAAAACGGTCTCTTTTTGCATCGATCAGTGTTGCAATATTTCCATTCCACATTTCGTAGTATGATGCAAGACATGGCAGTGTCGGAATGGGGATAAAACGGCAGTTGCTGCTTAATTGTAACGCTTTTGCCGCAGCAAAGCCGAGCCGCAATCCGGTAAAAGAACCCGGTCCCTCCGGTGTTAGTACCATGTCGATGCTATCGGCAGTGAATCCTGCCGCAGAAATTGTGGTGTCTATCAGTGTTACGAGCCGTTCGGCATGTGATGTTCCTACCCCGGTAAATGACTGGGTAACCAAGCCGTTGGAACCCTGTGCTGCAATGGAAAGGGGCGCCGCAAGCGTATCTATTGCGAGTATATTCATGATACTGCCTCGTATTGCACTAAGGTATCGGCAGAATACTGCCAATTCGTTATGGTAAGTGTTCTCCTTGAATCCGGCTGTGCTTCAATGTGAATAAGGATGGTACGGCTCGGCAGTTCCGACATAATCTTTTCACTCCATTCAATTACACAAACCCCTTGTCCGTATAGCATATCATCCACACCGAGGTCTAAAAAATCTTCAGGAGATCCGAGCCGGTATACATCAATATGGTAGAGCGGCATCCGCCCGTAATATTCGGATATAATGGTAAAAGTAGGACTGGTTACCGGCTCTGATATGCCGAGACCCTCAGCGATTCCCTTTGTCAACTGTGTTTTTCCTGCTGCAAGGGTACCTTGTAAGGCGAGAATATCACCCGGCTGGAGTAATTGTCCGATTGCTGTGCCTAACTTGATGGTTTCTTCTGCTGTTTTTGTTGTCAGTATCATATAAATCCCAGCTATACTTTTCTGCAGCGCGTTTATATCGAAGATAAACCACAGTCTGCATGCTGCTGTATAGTAGTATGAAATGCACGATTTGTATAGACCTTAACATCAATAAATCGGTGGAACAGAATAATTATTGGATAAATAAATATCAATATTGTTATACCGAATGGGGGGGGGGTATTCGATAAAATTTGCACTTTTCATAATTTCTAATCCTACTACCATTATATTCTTAAGAATACTATTGGCAAGCCGATTTGTCAAGGGAAAAATTAAACCTGTTCGGCAAAGCATAAATTGCAAGAGGTATTGCCCCAAAAAGGAATTTTTATGATATCTTCTGATAT
>NZ_JBQNBW010000049.1:0-20151 GCF_052169735.1 Treponema sp. | reverse complement strand
AATAGGCTGCTAAGGTTGAAAGAAAGAGGCTTTTCCCAAACCGCCGCGGACGGCTGAGGAAATAGGGGCTAGACACTTGCACAAGCTGCCAGACAAATGCTGTTTTATCAATATAAAGACAACGGTCTCGGCGGAGTTTGTCGAAGCTTTGTATGCCGATCGGCAATTTGCGAGCTAAATTCATAAGGTTAGTATACCAGAGATTCTACAATTTGGCAATTTCAATGGTTAGTGTAAAGTCTCAGGATTCTTGGCTGTTGATCTTAATGTAACCACAGAGGCACAGAAGACGCAATAGGTTTGAAGAGATACCCGGTTAAATTGCCCGTTGCAGTTTTCTTTACGCCCTTATCAGTTGCTTTTTTCATCCGGTCTGTCTGTTGCTTGTTCTGAGTTTTCATCCGGTTGGAACATATCAACCATCGCAGAAAGATACTCCTGTGCAAACTCCATGCTGCGTTCATCAGCAAGCTCTTCGTTGGCACTGCGGAGTTTTTGCAGAAGACTGAAAACAATATAGGTCATCATCACTAATCCAGCCTTTGGATAGGCATTGATATACTTTTTGAATTGTCCGCGGGAAAGAATTAATACAATAGAATCCTCTGCTGCGCTGACCGTTGCAGTACTCAGTTCATCTTCCAGCAACGCAGACTCTCCAACCGAGGCATGATTCCGCAGTGTTGCAATATGAACCCGCTTGTTCCACTTACCTTGTTTTACCACCTCAAGCGATCCGCTCATCAAAATATAGAAATTCACATTGATGGTACCTTCTGCAATCAGCACCTCTCCTTCATCAAACGAGCAGAGCTGAGAAAACTGCGCCAACGCTTCTAACTCTTCCTGAGAGATGCAAGATAAAAAAGACACGGAGGACAATTCACTGCATAATAAGGGCAGCGGAATTTCAACAACATTCATACTTCTTATACTCCAAATATATGAGGGCATCCTCTAAAAAGGATGCCTGAGTTTTTAGAAGATGTCCATGTATAGTTTTTTGGAGGTTCCCATGCCCCATCTACTTCGTCACAACGCTTTCCTTAGCGGAAGGCTTCAAAAAAATGGTCTAAGGGAAAACCATTGACAACAGCGCCTTTTCCATAATGCTGCAAAATATTTGCGCGTCCTGCTTCCAACTGTTCGGAGCGGATGCCAAATCGGATAGAGCTGTCAGCTTCAACAAAGGCTGCAATTTGATCAGCAGCGCGGATCAGCTTTCCGTCAATTCCATAAAACTGCGGCGCAGCATATTGATTATTCAGCTCCTCACTTGTAACACAACGTGTTGTGCCGTCAACCCGTATACGGTTCTCAAACTCCTGCTGGATAAAATAGAGCACATCCTCGCGGTAGCACGCATCCATAAGCGGCAGCAGCTCTTGTGCAACAATTTCGTCCTCTATATGTTTCACCACCTCCGGTAAGTGGTCAGTTGCCTGCTTTACCGGTGAAATAATATCACGGGTAACAGCTTCCGGCAAATCATGAAACAAGGCTGCAAAGAAATTATTTGACAGCCGGTATGCAGGCAAACCCAGCGAACGCGCCATTAAAAAAACAAGCGCTGCAACAAAATACGAATGCCCCAATACCGTTGTTGCAGGAACCCGCGGTGTTTGGTTCCATCGAGTCTGAAAGCGCAATTTTTCAATTTCAGTAATAAAATAATAGGGCTGCTGCCGTGTTACGAGCAGCTGTACCCCTTTCATATCCATAAATTCAGCAATATCCGCTTCTAAGCATTTGTCAATTTTGATCAAGCGGAACGGTTCATTTACCATGCGGATCATATCCAATTCGCGGATTGCAGAATACTTATGCGCAGCACGCAATACCCGCAAAGTAAGATCGGCAGGATCCGCAGGATTAAACAGATACGCAGCAAACTCATCACGGAAAGCTGAATCAGTAATAATATCCCGATACTTGTCAAAAACCCAGTGGTTGAGCTTCCGGTATTCTTCAGGATATTCGGAACGGATAATACGCTGCACGGGAGACTTCATATCACACAGGGCGATACGGCGTAGCAATTCAAAAAACGCATTATTGATAAGAGTGATCCAGTTAATCGTTTTACCGCTTTTTTCTTCGTACTTTCCGATAATAAAGCTTAGAAACATCTTTTCAGCAGTCTTATCCATCTCCACCAGATCAAAGGGACGGACTAAATCATTCCACCGCTGAATAGAGAATGCCTCAAACAGTTTGAATACAATTTCTTTACTGAACAGCACCTTGCTTATTTTCCTTTCCGCCGCTGCAAATCTTTTTCCATTTTATCAGTCCAAATATCGATTTGCCGCTTTACATCTTCCGCATCAGTACGCTCATTTAAAAGAAGATGAATACGGCGGGCGGCAGACAGATATTGGATAGCCAATCGGAAATCTTCGATACTGGATGTTGCCATTTCATATCGCGCACGGTATTTATCCGCAGCTTGCAGTAAGAGTCTCTTAACCATTTTAAGATGAAACATTGTACTCTCATAGTCAGGAGAGCGCGGATCAAAACCGACTGCCGTACTATCTTTGAGATCGAGGATATTCTTTGCAACAACTGCAAAGCGTCCCTGTATTTCCACAAAGGTCCACTTCCACTTGGTATTGTCCCCATACGCCCGGATAACCAGCTCAATAATCAGACCTAACTTACGGATGAGATAATAGCGGTGTTTTTGAGGGACATGCTCAATCTTACGAACCTTGTCTTCGTAATCGGAAAAAGGAACATCAATAAAATTCGAGACCAACTCTTCAAGTGCAATAATTACCTTATACACCGCTTTCCGGGTTTCATTGAGGAGCGTTTCATTTTTTCCGCTTAAGTATGAAGCTGCAATTTGATATTTTGCTAAATACAATGTCGCTGCATAGATGAGATCATCAACAAACATAATTTTTTTATATACACTGCCTTCAGGATCGGTTACAGCGAGAACATTCATCGCCTTTTCTTGCTTGAGTATTGCATCAATTTCATCCTGATAATAGCGCATTTTCTCTTCATATACTTCTTTGTTTTCTTGTGCATTTGCCATAGTACTGTATCCTATCTCATTCGCATCGGATATCTCTAAAAGCTGAAGAGTTTTAGAGGTTCCCTCTGTTTTGTATTTTCATAATCGAGCATACTTAAAAGTCCAACCGGTCTTTAGCAGTACCCAATAACTCTTTTGCATGAATACGCGAGGCTTCACTGATTTCATCACCTGCCAGCATCCGTGCAATTTCCTCAACCCGCATCTCTGCTTCTATAATCCGGGCAGATGTTCGGCTTGTATCCTCAGATTGAAGTTTTTGTATCTTAATGTGAGTATCGGCAGAAGCGGCAATAACTGCAAGATGGGTAATGCAGAGTATTTGCTTATTTTGTGCAAGCCGCTGTAAATGTTCTGCAACAGACCGCGCAACTTCCCCGCCGATACCGGTATCTATTTCGTCAAATACAAGGGTATCTGCCTCATCAGCCGCTGCAAGAACAGTCTTTAATGCCAGCATAACACGGGAAAGCTCACCGCCGGAGGCAACCTTATTAAGAGGCTTTACCGGCTCACCGGGATTGGTACTGATTAAAAACTCAACGGTATCAAAGCCATATATTCCGGCAATCTGCTTATTACCATTCGGTTCAGCCGATGTAACCTGCACAGTAAAGACAACCTTCGGCATTCCAAGATGAGCAAGAATCCCCTGTGTTTTTTCCTGTAAGCCCTGTGCAGCAGCTTTCCGTTGTTGAGAAAGTTTGGCACCAGCGCTGAGTAATTCCGCTTCCAATGAAGGCAGCTCCTTTTCCAATGCAGTTTTATCCTCTTGGCTCTCACTTAAGGCATCAAGCTCTGCCTGTGCAGAATCCCGATATGCGAGTACCTCTGCAATACTACTGCCGTACTTTTTTTTGAGCTTATTGATAACAGAAAGCCGTTCCTGCACTTGTTCCAACCGCGCAGGATCGAACACCAATTTTGAAAGATATGAGCTGAATACTTCGCCAATATCCTGCATTTCATAATAGGCATTTTCTATCCTATCTGCATATTCGCTGAGAGCCGGGTCAATGTCTATCACAGAGCTGCATAAATGCTGCATTTTTTTTAGCAGCGGTACAATACCCTGCTCTTCGGTACAGATATTTTGTAAAGTCTCAATGAGTTCATAAAGTTTTTCATATTGGCAGAGTTTTGTTTCCTCAGCTTCAAGCTCTTCATCTTCGCCGCTTTGCAAATGCGCTGTATCAATTTCTTCTATAATAAAAGAAAGAAAATCAGCCCGCTCTGTTTGTTCTTTTTGGGAACGCTCAATTTTTTCCAGCTTTGCCCGTATTTCAGCAAGCCGGGTATAAAGTCCGGTAAAGTGTTCAACATCATCGAGGATACCTGCGTAAGAATCGAGAAAGCGGCGGTGCTCGGCTGTTTTAAATAAGGATTGATGATCATGCTGTCCGTGAATATCAACTAAAAACGAGGTAAAGGATTCGAGTTCATTGCGGGAAACCTGTGTGTCTTGTATCCAGATACTGCTGCGTCCCGTCTCCCGCAGCGTACGGCGAATCAATACTCTGCTATTTTCCGGTTCAATACCGCGCTGTTCAAGCCACGCAGCAGCTTCGGTATGGTTTGGCGCAAGATAAAAGGTTCCGGACACCGCCGCTTCGGATGTCCCCGTTCTGATAATATCCTGAGAAACTTTTCCTCCGAGTAAGAAGCTCAGCGCTCCGATCAAAATAGATTTTCCCGCCCCTGTCTCGCCGGTCAACACATTCAAACGAGGGTTAAATTCAAGCGAAAGCTCATCAATGAGTGCAATGTTTTTTATCGAAATTGTTTCGAGCACCGTAACCTCCGCGCTGCAGACTTAGTCTTGCAGCGGACTTCCCGACCACACCAATTTTGACCGGAGCGCTGTATAAAATACCGCCGGTGAACATCCTACCAGCGTTAACCGATGAGGGGACATACGTATTTCAATCCTGTCGCCTTCACACAGCGGGAAGGATTCCTGCCCATCTATAGATACAATAACATCTTTTTGCCGATTATGCAAAACATCAATATGCATGACTCCTGAAGCCGGCAGCACAACAGGTCTATTGGAAAGCGAAAATGCAGAGATCGGGGTTAAAACAAAGGCTGCAACCGTTGGATCCATAATCGGACCTCCCGAAGCTGCAGAATATGCCGTAGAGCCGGTAGGACTGGACACAATAACCCCATCCGCCCGATATGTGCCGAACGACACTCCGTTAAAGGACACCGCGAGGTTTATCAGCTTTGCAATTCCCGCACCGGAGACCACCACATCATTGAGGGCATCAAAGGTACCGATACATTCGGCATCCCGATACACAGCTGTCGAAAGCATCAACCGCTCATGACTTTCCGCGCTGCCTGCAAGATAACCGCTCAGCGCCTCCTCCCAATATTCGGGTTCGATCCCTGCAATAAAGCCGAACTCACCAAGATTAATAGGAAATACCGGTATTTTTTTAGGGGCACAGTATCGCGCCGTAAAAAGCACCGTTCCGTCACCTCCTAAACTCACCGCAAAATCATACTGCTTTTCTACCGGATCAGCGTGGGTAACCCCGTCATATTCATAAACGTCAGCATGAATCCCCTCCTTTTGAAAAAAGACAATCATCGCTTTTGCTATTTCGGCAACGTGCGGCTTATAGGTTGTTAGGATAATAATAACATTCTTTCCCATAATAACCGGTACTGTCTTACGGCAAGGTGCCTAATACCTTTGCAATCTTTGCTGCATTGCTCAGACCAAGCCGTGGATATAATGGGAACAATACCGTCCGCAACAAAAGTGAAGCAGCATTGATACAGTGATTTTCCTCTTTTAGAAACTCTGCAATGGTATTGGTAAATGCAAGTTCAACTTCAATATCTTTACGGTTAGCATACTGTTTTACTTCTTTAAAACCGCTTTCCAGCACTACCGGAAAAGAATAAACAGGATTCCGTTCCAATTCGGGAAACACCAACGGCTTATGCCGGGTCTGTAAAAGAGACCGCAGGTATAATTCTTGTATTTCGCAGCGAAGCTGAAGATTTTTTTCTCTATTTTTGAGCTGAATAAAGGCAAGCGAGGCATTAATATCCGGCAAAAAGTCCGTAATTGGGATATGTTCGGCAGTATTTTTTAAGACAGCAGCATTTTTCCGTTCAAGAGCAAACAGAACAGCGCCGCCGCCGGCTGTAAGAATATCCCGTTCTTCCAGTCCGAGAATGGTAAACGCACCAAAAGTTCCTGCCGGCTTTTCACCGTAAGCTGCCCCTGCACTATGAGAAATATCTTCGATAACCGGAATGGATAATGCAGAAAAAGCCTCCATATTCGGCATATTCCCCAAAGTTTCGTGCAATACAAGCACCCTGCCGCCCTGTTTAATACCTTCTTCAACAGATTCCGGCGTAATTATCCCGGTTAAAGGATCAACATCCAATACAAGCGGTGTAAAACCATGCCGCGCAACCTCTGTATACTGCCATGACGGAGCAAGCGCTGATAAGAGAACCCCTGCTTTTTCAGGAAGATCAAACATCTGAAGGGCATAGACCAGCGCCATTGCCGGACTACGCAACGCGATAGCGCCATCTGCCCCATACACTTCCCTCACCAGCTTGATGAGCTTTTGATTCATTTCGCCCGGCCCGATCTTCTCTTCAACCATACAGGTGAGTACGGCATCCATCTCCGAACGACGGATAGTTGAACTATAAACGGGTATTATCATGTTAGAAACTGGTTAGCTTCTGCAATTCGTTCGGATTAAAGAGCCGGCGGATGTCTAAGAGAATTAAATAGCCGGCATCTTGCCGAATAACGCCATTGATGTACTCGGTACCAATACCGGTAATCATCTGAGGAGGCGGCTGAACATCTTCTTGATGTACCATAACAACACGCGCAATGCGGTCAATAACAATACCGATCTTATATTTTCCGATTTTCAGAATAATAAAGCCGCCCAAATATTCATCATCGCCATCTAAATCAGCCTTTTTCAAGTGAAAGCGTTTGTGTAAACTGATGATCGGGATAATCTCATTCCGCAGGTGGAAAAAACCTTCAACATAGTACGGTGCATTCGGAATTTGGCGAACCTCTTGTACCTTTACTATCTCCTTTACATCCATTATGTCAACACCGTAAAGTTCTTCTCCCAACTGAAAAGTAACTAATTGAAACTGTGCATCAGTAATAGCCATCTGTAATCCTCCGCTGCATTTAATAAAAAGGACGCGGCTGCCCGAAACTGCAAGCAAATCAGCTTGTTCTATAAGAGAATTCATTAATTTGTCCGCTTTGCAGACTACGAATCAGTTTTAGGACAGTTTCCTTAATTTTAGTTGCGATGTTTTAAATTAAAGCATTAATATATAACAACTCAATTTAAAACTTATCGGGAATGGCAAAAAAGCCGCCAAGTTTTGAGACATCCCCGCCGTTTAAAAAAAACGGACACACAGAAACAGAATACTATAATTCATAATTTTCTTCAAGCAGCATTATACGGAGAGAAAACCCGTGGTATTCTGAGCGTTTTGCGGTAGATTTTTTATAACGCTGCAACTTCGGTTTGATTAAATCCTCGTATCTGCTATTTTCAAAAAGTTTCTCTCTACCGCCACGGATGGCGGTAGTTCCATACAGCAGTGATGTTTTTGCACAGCAAAAACTCACGTTCAAAAATTGACAAGGAGGTCAAGTTTTGAACGCGCCACGGACGGCGGTGGTTCCCAGCAACAATGACGTTTTTGCACAGCAAAAACTCACGTTCAAAAATTGACAAGGAAGTCAAATTTTGAACGTGCCGCGGATGGCGGTGGTTTCAAGCAGCCCCATAATAAATCAGTTCCTTCCGAAACAAACCGATAGGTTTAATGTTTTTAGGGGCTTTCCTTAAATCAATTTATTCTTTTGGGCTGCTGCATAGAGTTTGGCATTCCATACATTCCGAAAGATAAATTTATCCCGTATGCTGTTTTCCGTCATATTCTCCATGCAGTTCTGCAAGGCTCTAAATGCACGGCTTAAATATCCGTTAGCTGCATCGGAAGCAGCCCCTTCACAAAGCAAAAAGGCATCATAACATAAATACCCATAGATCGAAGCATACATATCCCGGCACCGCAAAGCCTCCCGTGCCGTATCTTCCAGTACAGCGAGATACGGTTCTGCGGAAGTACTGCCGAAGCGCAGTGCAGCTTTTAAGCGGTAGTAGCTGCTCAAAGCAGCATAGTACACAGTTTGTACCGGTGTATCGTACATATGCCCCCACACCAGCTCTTCTGCCATTGAAAATCCGCTTCGGTGAGGTTCTAAAGAGCTTGTAAACGTTTCCGGCAGCGAGGTCAGTAAGTCATCATGCAAAATCGGTGCTAAAAGATAGGATTCAAGGAGGAAAATCAGTGCATCAGGTGAATCGTGTACGTGACCGGCAAGTATCTGCTGTGCTTTTAGGGTTTGCCCCCTTAACGAAAGGGTTCTCGCATACCATATCCGGCACAAAGGCTTCCAGTGAGCAAAGTGAATAGCTGCTGCAGTCTCTGCTGTTTGGAAAAGGCGTTCAGCCTGAGCGTAATCCCCCAGCTGCAATGCAACTCTGCCTTGCATAAATATACAAGGAACTACCCGATCCTGCTCAAAATATGCTGCAGCAGTCTGCGCTAAACGTTCCAGATAATTACCGGCAGCAGCCAAATTATTCTGCATAAAAGAACTGATACTCAAGTGCATCAACGCTTCGCAGATAAATCCGCCGTCTTTCAATAATTCGGCACTATCAAGAGCATAATCAAAATAAGTAACGGCATCTTCAATTTTATTTTGAGAAAGATGGAACAAGGCAACACAAGCCAGCGCCCGGTATTCGCCTGCGGGGAAACTGAGATTTTGAACAGCATTTACAGCATTTTTTACTGCATACACTGCCTCCGGCGTATGTTTCTGGGCAGCAATTTTAAGCGCCTTCTGATAATTTTCAAGCGCACTAAAAAAAGAGCATCCTTTATACGGACTTATATCGAGCGCAGGAATTTCTGTGTCGGAGTAGGTATAAAAAAAGTAATGCAGCAAAAAACTGTCTTCCGCTTTAAAATGCAGGGAATCAAAAATCTTTTTTAGGTTTTCATCGGGAGCAAGAACGCCTTGTTGATATTTTTCCCATAAAAAAGCGGTAATAAACTGTTGACTTACTGCTTTTTTATGCCCAAGTGCAGCTGCTATTGCCTCTGCAGCATCCGGGTTCACTGCATAGATATCATTTTTTTCTTCTATAATGCCCGTAGCATAAAGCCATTCATATAAACTCGTAATAAACTGAGGACTTTTGTGTAACAGTGCAAAGAATGCAGGAATTTCATCTTCAAACATAAAATGTGCAGCAAAAATCATCATATATGCAAGTTGAATAAAATCGGCTGAAAGATTCCTAATGCTGACACTATGCCGCTCCCGCAATTTGAGAACCGAAAAAGGAATAAGTTCACGAATACGCTCTGCTGCTTCCTTATTATGTTGAGAATAGACAAGCGTTATGTTACACCCGTATTGCTGCTTCCCAAACACACGGAAATACAGCCTAACATACCATAAAAAAGCATCTGTAAAATAAGCAGGATATGCGGAACGGAACCGGTTTTTGCGGAAATAGTATACCGCGTGTTTCCCGGTCTCGTATTTCAGCTTTTCTTCATCGGATAGGTTTCCGGTTAACGCTTCTTCAGCCAATGGGTGCAGAAGCATAAAATGGTACAGAGCATGAAGCCACGATACGGTTTCAGGAAGATAGAGGGTATATGCTGCTTCCATTTCGCCCGATTCTGCGGCTTTGGGGATAAGAAAGTCAGCGCAATAGTAAAGATCATAATCGGCTGCGTATTCAAAATTGATGTAAGAATGCAGCAGCCGTTCAGCCTGTACCGAAGCAAAAAAACTGCGCCCGGGAATAAGCCGGCTTTGGTATTCCATAAAATGATCGGCAATCCTATCCTCAGATTCACCTTCTTCAAAACAGTCGATAATAACGTGATAGGTCAGTATTCGGTCTTTATGTGTACGCAGCGTTTCCGCTAAAAACCTCAAAAACAAATTGACAGAAAACACCGGTGCCGCACTATCCATACTGAATTGATACACAGCAGCGCATGGTATCTTAAAAGACACAGCTCCATTGGATTCCGCCATGCCGGTAATACTATTGAGTACATTTTGTACTTCGGCTGCAGCAATCCTCATCAGCTGCCGTTCATACGGGATTTCAAAATAGACGCAGAGCATAGAGACCTCAATTAGTAATATCGGCTTTTTTATCAATTATATTTATCGGTTCCCACAAGGAGGATGCTCAAGTACAGCTGCTAATACAAAAGATACTTTGAACGGATAGACCGGAATCGGCTGCTCTCCCGTGCTATCCGGACGAGATAGTCATCAACGGTTTGAGTAGTATCCGTCAGCTGCGTACAGCCGCTCAGCAAATGCAGCCCGCAATATTTTTTACCCGCATTGTTGATAGTAAAGCTTTCCGGATAGAGTTCCCGCAGTACATAAAACATCACAACGGCGGTTTTAACGGGAGCAAAGCGCAGCCGGTCGGTAACAGCAACATAGACACCGCTGCATAGTTGCCCTGCATAGATCGAAAGAGACGGCGTAAAAAAAGCGGGTAAAAAACATACCCCTTCCAAACCGAGGCTGTTCAGCCGAGCAGAAAGCGCATATCCGTCGATAAACGGAGCACCGATATATTCAAACGGCATCGCCGTCCCCCTCCCCACCGAAAGATTCGTCCCTTCAAACAGGCACATACCGGCATACACCACAGCGGTTTTTACCGAGGGGATATTCGGCGACGGCGGCACCCAGATAAGCGGCAGCTCATCAAAAAAAGATGTCCGCAGCCAGCCTTCCATCGGAATCACCGTAAGATCACAGTTAATACCGTATTCGGTATTAAACAGCAGGGCAAGTTCCCCAACCGTCATGCCGTGCCGCTGTACAATCGGAAAATAGCCGGTAAACGAACGGTACTCAAGCTCCAAAAGGTTTCCTTCAACCGCATCGCCGATAGGATTGGGGCGGTCAAACACCACAAACTGCTTATGATACCGAGCACAGGCTTCCATGGCATACGCCATTGTCGAAATATACGTGTAAAACCGTGCGCCGACATCTTGAATGTCAAAGCACAGTACATCAATATCCTTGAGCATTTCTTCGGTGGGACGCTTTGTATTGCCGTACAAGCTATACACCCGCAGCCCTGTTTGAGGATCGGTACTGTGACCAATCGAAGCGCCTTCCCGTGCATTACCATGAATACCGTGCTCCGGTGAGAACAGGGCAGTCAGCTGTGCGGTTTTACCTAAGCACTGTGCAGAGGGAGTACCGTGAGCATCTATACCGGTTTGATTCGTAATAAGCCCGGCACGTTTCCCTGCAAACACAGCGCGGTACTCCCCTACCCGCTCAATACCGAGTTTCAGAGCCGGTACAGGCAGCTGATTTTCCGCGTTCCCCTGCTGATACAACAGGCAAAGCAACAGCAGAACCATCGCCATTGTTTTTATCCCACGAGCTATACCCTTATGGTAAGAAAAATATTGATAGTCTTTTTTTCTGCACATCATACCGATGAGCATAACCGATAGGGCACAAAAGTCAATATTCGCCTTCTCCCAAATACCCCGGACAGCTTGTGAGAACTAACCCTGTTCGGAAACTTCCGTTTTCTTAGAAGTACCCTAGAGGAGCCCGCTCATATCCGCTAACAAGGATTGCAAATCGGTTACAGCCGTTATACGGTAATTTCAATTTGATTATCTTCAATGGCGACAATACAGCTTTCATAATATCCATCTCCGGTTGTTCTCGGTCCGCTCACAACTTCAAAACCAGCCTGTTTAAGCCTTTCTGTCAGTGCATCTACAGCTTCTTTACTTCCTACGGAAAAAGCAATATGAATATAGCCTGTACGTGCACGTATTTTTTCACAATCAGCTACATCAGGCTTTTTCATTATTTCCAACCGTGCTCCTTCATCAAAACTAATGAAATATGAACGGAAATCCGTTGTTTTATTATGGTATTCCGAATTGGCACGTCCGCCGAAATATTCAACAAAAAAATCTTTTGCTTTTTCTAAATCATTTACATACATGGCAATATGTTCAATTTTCATTTCTGCCTCCATTTTATTTCATACTGTGAACTCCGTATACCGCCGGTAACAAATGGTACCGACCTTTTCCTGTCTTTGCGGTATCTTTTTCCTCGTGCAAAGACAAATCCGTGCAAAGACAAAAACTGCCGCCCGACTCCCCCTAAACACTGCTTTCTGGGCGCTGTGCTATGCGAGGTTTTCGAGTTCTTCGATATTGAGCGTAACCGTGTCTTTTGAAAGGGATAACAGACCGTCTTTTTGCATATTCATCAGTTCACGGGAAAGAGAAGGCCGCGGAATAGCAAGATATTCTGCCATTGATTCCCTGTTCAGCTTGAGTGTGATGGTGGATGAACCGTTTGCCTGCTGTAATAGATACACGGCAATTTTTTTACGGAGGGTAAACGAGGAGAAAATCAGCAGTTTTTGATTGAGAAAATAAGCCTTATGTGCCAGCACGTGCAGCAGATTGGTTACCATCTTGATTTGAGCGGCGGATGAGGGTATCGGGGATGAAAACATTTCTGCCGGTATACAGAGTACCTGAGAATCGGCTATCACCCTGCATGAGTAATCATACGCAATGGACTGTAAAAAGGCATATACTTCGCCGAAGACGGTATCGGGTGTTTCAAAACGGTTCATAATGATCCGCTTTCCGTCAAGCCCGTTTTTTTCAATTTGGACTGCTCCTGATTTAAGAATAAAAAAGGCTGTCGGCATATCGCCTTCAAAAAAGATAAAACTATCTTTTGGATAGCTGATCGTCTTTGCGTTAATAGCTGTAAGATAGCGGTCAAGTTCCTCTTGAGGAATATCTTTGAATAAGGGATTCATAAACGGTACCTCCAGTTAGGGTATCGGTTATCAATGCTGACCTTTAAAATACACGAGTATGAAGGAGAAAATATGAATAACTACTTTTTAATGAACGAAACTATTTTTGATATTACGGAGCGGTATCCGGAAGTGATCCGCTATTTGGCAGGAAAGGGCTTTACCCCGCTAACCAATCCCGTAATGCGTAAAATGATGGGAAAAAAGATTACACTGGAAAAAGCCCTCGCTTCAAAAAAACTCGACCCGGTACGCTGCGAGCAAGAGCTGGTAGAGATTATCGAACGCAGTGCTTCAGGCAGTTTTGCATCCATCGATTTAAGCCTTAAAACAAAGCCCCAGTATGACGCTGAACAGGATGATGGGAAACAAATAGTACGGATTGAAGGTGTCTTACCATGCCCCATCCGTATTCCGCTTTTAGAAAGTTTTGAATCATTTTATACCGATTATATCGAAACACACAAAACCGTTTTGGAAGAAAAAAACTATAAAATCCGGTATGACCTTCGTTCTGCTAATCTCGGCATTGACTGGATTATTGACCTTGCTAAAACCGGCAAAAAAGAAAATCTACCGGATGTATTGCTTTCTGCAGGGTTTGAGCTGTTCTTTGATAAAAAGCTGATGGGGTCTTTTATTGAGCAAAAAGAATTTCACTGTTCCATTGAAACGATGAATAAAGATTTTTGCAACGATAAGATCGATCTTCGTGATGATAAAAAAAACTATGCGATTATCGGTGTAGTCCCGGCAATTATGATGGTCAACACAGCGCTGCTTGACGGTAGAAAGATGCCGGAAACATGGGAAGATATCCTATCACCTGAGTTTGAACACTCTGTTGCCATCCCCTTTGGTGATTTGGATTTATTCAACTCCGTCATTTTGAATATATATGCCCGGTTCGGCGATGAGGGGATCGAAAAACTCGGAAAAGCATGCAGTACCTATATGCACCCTGCACAGATGGTAAAAACCGGTAAAGCAGCAGCTCCGGTACAGCCTATTGTAAGCATCAGCCCGTATTTCTTCTCTAAAATGATACCGGAGCAAAGTCCGCTTACAACTGTGTGGCCGAAAGACGGAGCCATCGTAGCGCCGATTTTTATGCTTGTCAAAAAAGATACTGAAGCACTTACCAAAGATTTTGTTTCGTTTTTCCTTTCTGAAAAAACCGGTAATGTTTTTGCCCGAAGCGGGTTCTTTCCTTCTACTAACCCTGCTGTGGATAACCGTTTATCCAAGGATAAAACCTTCTCGTGGGTAGGCTGGGACTTTATTTATAACAATGATATAGGCGTACTTTTAGAAAAAATTAAAGCGGATTTCTCCCGCGCAGCAGGACTGTAGGGAATGATGGATGCGGAGGGGTAATACCCCGCCGCATCTTGAACCGGAAATATTTTCGGGTACAGCCCCTGTTGCCATGGCATATATCCTGCGGCATATATTCAAAACCTACAAACTATGATAACATAATACAGTAGTTTCCGAACAGGTTTACTGTTGCTCATAGTGTCAAGAGGTTATAATGCCATTTAAAATGTTGCTTCCGTTTTTGTATCTGTTGTGCGGCTTTCTCCTCGGTAAAACAAAGATCGATATAAAGGATAAAACTGCGTACTTACTTACAAGGATTATCATCCCGCTGGTAATTGTCTATAATATTGCCACCTGCCGTTCGGATTTGTTCTTTATTATCTTTTCTATGGTAGTGATGATGACGGTATTGATGTTTCTCAGCCGGCTTTTGAGTACCGATCCGGCAAAACAGCTTTGCTTTTTCTATCTCAATATCGGATGGCTTTCTTTGCCGATTGTTACAGCAGTATGGGGAGATGCGGCAGCAACAGCAGTACTGTCGCTTTATATCGGCAATTCTATTTTCGGTAATTCTGTAGGAGCAGGGATGCTTATCAATAGAGGGGCTGCCAAAATCGATATAAAACGCACGTTAAAGTCCCCACCCGTTGCTGCGCTGATTATCGGTGCTGCGTGCATTCCGTTTAGTACGGAAATCAAACACTATCTGCCCCCCGCATACCGTACACTCAAACTGATTATGAGCATTCTCGGAATGGGGGTTCTGGGTATGTGGCTTGCAAAGATTAAGCTTGAACTCATAGACTTAAAAGAAACGCTGCGGTTAGCCCTATTCCGGGCGCTTGCCTTCGGGGTTTTAATAAGCCTTTTCATCTTTATTTCAGGGCGGCTGGGGGTTAATTTGGTTACCGAAAATAAGCCGGCACTCTATATGATCTGTATTTTGCCGCCCGCTGCCAATATCATTGCGCTTGAGACACATTACTGCCATACCGGAACATCTGCCGGATTGACTGCGTGGGGAACACTCTTCAGTCTACTGCTCATTGCAGTATATCTCAGTGCGGTAAAGTTTTTTTTCTAATCTATGTATAAACCTGGAGCTGTCCCGAAAAATAGCCGGCTTGTATGGCAGCAACAGAGTTCACATATTCCAAAGAGGCACAGCAGCAAACTGTAAAAATGTATGTGTGCCGAAGTTCTATTAAAGAGGAGGAAATATGAAATCACGATTATTTGTACCATTATTAGCACTTTGCACTGCAGGGCTGCAGGCTGATGCGCCGGCGGATTTTACCGCTGAACATATTCCGCTTACCAAGGTTACGCTGTATTTTTCCGGAGTTGCGCAATATGTGCATGAGGGGACTGTTGTTGGAGCAGGAACCGTTGAACTCCTTTTTTCTCCTGCGCAAATCAATGATGTGCTCAAGTCTCTTACGGTAACGGATCCGAATGCCAAGACCTTAACCGTTGATTATCAATCTGAAGATACTCTCCGGAAAACCTTGGAAAGCTTGAAAGTTGATCTATCTGCTGCATCTTCGCTCTATGATATTTTGAAAGCACAGAAAGGAGCTGAACTGGTCTTATTTACTCCGCATCAAATTACCGGTACCCTTGTTAGTGTCGACAAAGGCAGTGCTGATCATGCCGGGGCTTTTTTAGTTTCACTTGCAGCAGCTGACGGTGTACATGTTATATCCTTTGCCGACGTGCAGTCTTTCCGGTTTACCGATGCAAAGCGGAACGAGGATTTACATACGGCTTTGGCACTTATGCTTGAAGCATCGGCTCAAAATCGTAAAAAACTTTCGATTAAAATTGATGCGCAGGGTGAGCGGAAAATAGGTCTTTCCTATGTAATGGAAGCTCCTGTATGGAAGGCAAGCTACCGGCTCAACATGGGAAGCGGGACGGCGGCGTTTCAGGCATGGGCTATTATCGACAATTCTACTGACTTAGACTGGAAAAATATTACGCTCACGCTAACCACGGGCCGCCCGGTAGGCTTTACGCAAAACCTCTACGCACCGTATTACACCTACCGGCCGGAGCTTCCACTCGCGATTGCTCAAGCAGCTGAGGCGGAAACCTTTGATTCTGCCGATGCCGAAGTAGCCTATGCAGCTCCACATGAGCCAATGGCAATGTCCAGCCGAGCAATGATGAAAGGCAGTGCATATATCGGTGCGACAAAGGATACCGCGGATGAAGAAGAAAACAGCTCCGCAGCGATGAATCAAGCGATTACGGGCAGTGCAGGAGAAATGTTTGCCTTTACACCGTCAAAACCGCTTTCGCTTGAACGGCAGCAGAGCACTATGATTCCGCTCGCACTCGTGTCCTTGCCTGCAGAAAAGTTTTCCGTATTTTCGTCAATTCCGTATGGGCGGCAGGTAACACCGAAATTTTGTATCAGCATCCATAACACATCAGGGTTAAAACTACCTGCCGGCCCCATTACGGTCTTTGACGGCGGAGATTATGCAGGCGATGCACTAATGGCGTTTTTGCCGGAAGGCGAAAAGCGGCTCATAGGATATGGGGATGATATTGAACTGACCGGTTCTCGAAGTAAGAAAGACATACGGAATATAGAGACTGTTAGTATCAGCGATGGGCTTATTACCATCTTATACCGGCAAGTGCAGCGCTCAGTCTATCTCATCAAAAATGCTGATAAAAAAGAGCGTTCTGTTATTATCGAGCATCCCAAAACCTCCGGCTTTACCTTGCAGTCAAAAACCGCGCTTACCGAAACAACGGCAAATACCTACCGCTTTAAAATAGCGGCAGCGGGAAACACGGGGACGGAACTGGCAGTTGAAGAGATGCGTACCTATCATTCAAGTCAAAAAATTCTTGATATGAACACAGCTACCTATATTTCATATACCACCAACACCGAAATGCCGGACACTGTCCGCAAAACCTTTGAGGCTATTATTAAGGAAAAAGAAAAGGTAAGCTCCGCAGAAAAAACACTGAAAATTTTGCAAGACCGCCAATCCGCTGCAGAATCAGAGCAAGACCGTGTTCGGCGGAATCTGGAAGCTGTCGGCGCTGAAACCCAGCAAGGACAGGCATTTTTGACCAAATTGCTCGCCATCGAAACCGAACTGGAAGGGCTGCAAGACGATATTGCTACAGCAGATGCCCGTGTAACCGCAGCTCGGCAATCTTTTATCAATTTTGTAAAAGGAGTCAAGCTATAGATGTATGCATAGGTCAAGACTTCATCCACAAGAATGCCGCATTAATCACTAACCCTGAGGCAAAGCGTCGAGGTTATTGATTGTGCAAAATTCCTCTGTGAGACCTTTACGGTTTAAATTTTAATCAGTATGTTATTAAGGAAGGAGTTGCCGATGCTTTATTCATTATTGACAACCATTAAACAGATTATCAATATCTATCTTTTTCTTTGCTTTGTGAGAATTTTATTGTCGTGGGTGCCTTCAGCAGCCTATTCTTCGTTTGGCAGGATGCTTGCTTCTATCTGTGATCCCTACCTCAATTGGTTTAGACGATTTCGTTTTACCCGTGTCGGAATGGTCGATTTTTCCCCTATCCTTTCGCTTGGTATTTTATCCATCAGTGCAGATATTATTTCTACGATTCTAGCAAGAGGAACAATCTCACTATGGACTGTATTTGTAAGCATTATACAGCTGATTTGGTCATTCTTTAGTTTTATTCTCAATTTAATTATCGTTTTCCTCATCGTACGGCTGGTATATGATCTAATAGGCTCTTCGGGTAATTCCCCGTTCTGGTATAATCTTGACCGTCTATTAAATCCCGTTATCTCAAAACTAACAGGGTTTATCCCTCCAAGCACTATGCGCTACCGTGCACGGCTCATTACAACCATTATTTTGATACTGCTGCTCCGTGTTGCAATTGGTTTTTTAGTCGGTTCACTGCTCGTCCAGTTCTATGCTGTAAGGATTATCTAAGGATAGCGCGGTCGATGGCACAGATTATAGACGGCAAAAAATTAGCCGAAGAATTGACCCAAGCGGTAACACAAGAAACCGCCTCCTATTGTAAAAACTATCCGCAACCCAGCCTCGCAATTGTATCAGCAGGAATTGATCCTGCCTCACAGGTGTACATTAAAACGAAGGTACGGGCATTGGAAAAAGCAGGAATGCAGAGCAGAATTATTTCGTATCCCGCAACGATAAGCGAGCAGGAATTGGCAGCCCGTGTTCAAATACTGAATGCTGACAATACGGTTGACGGTATTCTGATACAACTGCCCCTCCCCTATCCGCTGGATAGCAGATGGATACTGGAGCAGCTCGATCCGATAAAAGATATAGACGGCTTTACCTCAGAAAATTTAGGAAGATTGCTTACCGGCAGTCCGGGATTTATCCCCTGTACACCGCAGGGAATTATGTATGCGCTGCAGGAATACGGCATACCGCTCAGAGGGTCCCACGCAGTTATTGTCGGACGGTCTACAATTGTCGGAAAGCCCCTCGCGCTCCTGCTGACTGCCTCCGACGCAACCGTTACACTCTGTCACAGCAAAACAAAAAACCTTGCTGCAATAACGAAGCAGGCTGATATTCTGATTGCGGCTGCGGGATATCCGGCACTTATTACCGGCAATATGATAAAAAAAGGTGCCGCAGTCATTGACGTGGGGATTAACCGCATTCCCGATCCGGCATCGCCCAAAGGCAGCAGACTGACCGGCGATGTTGAGTTTGAAAGCGCAGTTAAGCAGGCAGACTGGATTACCCCGGTACCCGGCGGTGTTGGTCCCTTAACCGTCGCAATGGTACTGCGAAATACGCTACGCGCCGCACAGCTCCGGCACGAATGTCCGTTGAAATCGGATACAACTGCGATGCCGGATTCATCCGTGCTGCATACCGGCATACAAATAAGAGTGCAAAACAAAACCAAAGCCGGAGTTCATACAGGCACCGCCGGATGTTAGTACTCTGCCGCAATTCGGAACAAACCGCTCAATACGCACACAGCGCAGCACTGCAAACAATACCGGCATCACAAAACACTCCGTTATGCGCAACGGCAGCACTGACAGATAGAACACCGGTTTTTCCAGAAACATCGGTACCCATCCCTATTGCCTCAGCAGAACTAACCATAAAAAAATCAGTATTTCGTGCTGAGATATTTTATACGGACAATGCGCAGGAAGCAAAAGAGACTGTAAAACGCCAAAAAGAGCAATATCGGGATGCCCGGCATGTAGTGCATGCCTTCGTTATCGGCGAAACCGGTGCAGTACTCGGCTGCAGCGACGATGGAGAACCGGCAGGTACAGCGGGACAGCCGGTACTTGCCGTCTTAAAAGGAAGCAGTATTACTAATATCTTAGTAACCGTTACTCGTTGGTTCGGCGGCACTCTATTAGGAACAGGCGGCTTAGTAAAAGCCTATTCCGCTGCGGCAAAAGAAGCACTCACACAAGTAAGCACGGAACCTCTTGTGCAAAAAGCAGAGTTTACCTGTGAATGCGGCTACGAGTATCACAATCCTCTGCTTCGTGCTGCTGCGCACCTGCCGATTGACTTTGCGCAAACAGACTTTGCACAAACGGTCAAACTGCATGGTTCAATACCGCTTACCCATTGTAACGAGTTTACTCAGCTTATTACAGAGATCACCAAGGGAACTTCTTCAATACAGTTTTCACAAAAATAAACCTGTTCGGAAACTGACCTTTCTGAACAGGTTACCTTGAAATGCGATGTTCTCGCATCGTGCTATTTGTGCGATTTAGAACTCGTCGACCTATTCGAAAACACAGTTATC
>NZ_JBQNBW010000048.1:0-20398 GCF_052169735.1 Treponema sp. | reverse complement strand
GGTGAACCGTTTCTTTTCTCCTTTTTTGGGGCATTTTATTTTACAACTTACCGCCCCTGTAGCTTTTCAGCAAAATACTTGACAGACTCGTTAAAAACATACTATCCTAGCGCGAATATTTGAGATGATTTGATGAAGAGATGAAAATAGGTATTTTTACTGATTGCTATTACCCTCAAGTCAATGGGGTGGTTGTATCAATATTGATATTAAAAAACGCGCTGGAACAATCCGGTCACCAAGTTTATATTATTACGGGGAAAGATTCCGGCAATACGGATACCCATAATGTAATCTCCATACCATCAATCTCATTTTTTAGATGGGCGGAATTTAGATTTGCTCTTCCTTTTGTTGCTATCAGAGCGCGAAAACAAATACATTCCCTCGATTTTGATATAATCCATACACATACGGAGTTTTCTATCGGAAAACTGGGCAAAAAAATAGCCGCACGCCGTAATATACCGTTAATACATACATATCATACTCAATATGAAGACTATACCCATTATATTGCAGCCGTAGGAACCCCTTTATTAAAGGATGTTGTCCGCAAGTGGTCAAATTTTTTTTTGCGCTCTTATTCTGCAGTGATCGTTCCATCCGAGAAAACGAAGCAGCTCTTATGCACTTATGGAGTAAAAAACAAAATTTTTGTTATTCCTACCGGTATACAATTTTCTCGTGATTCAGATAAAACGATTGTGAAGAAAAAACAAGCCTTACTTGAACGGTTAGGTTTTTCTAAAGAACATTTTATATTACTTTTTTTAGGAAGGATATCGTTAGAAAAGAATATAGATATGCTGATCGATGTCTTACCGGATTTGATACAAAAAGATGATAAGATCAGACTCCTTATTGTCGGGGCAGGTCCTTATTTTGAAGCAATAAAAGAAAAAGTTAAATCAAAAAATATTGCACAATATATTGTATTTACCGGTAAAGTAGAGCATAAAGATATAGATGATTATTTTGCTTTAGCTGATTTATTTATTAGCCCTTCAAAAACAGAAACACAGGGCTTATCAATCTTTGAAGCAATCGAAAGAAAAGTTCCTGTTCTTGTGTACAATGATACAAATGTTAAAGGTATTATTCTGAATAATGTTTCGGGACTGCTTTTTGAATCCTCAGAACAGTTGACGGACAAAATACTCTATGCAATACAGAACCCTGAAAAATTACAAGTATTTGCGCAGGCTGCCTATAAAAACATACAGCATTACTCTGATGAAGAGTTTGGCAAGAACGTTATTGCAGTGTATAATGAAGCGATCAATACATTTAAGCACCAAAGCAATTAAATGAAGTCACCCGTCGGCTTTGCTTATTGCAAATGTCGATGGGTGGTGTATGCGCTGTTCGCGCACGAATTGAACAATCGCCAAGGTTAGCACTTTGTTCAGTTGTTCAATTTTATGGACTGATAATAGGGCATCTCTAAAAGCTAATCGAGTTTTTCGAGATGCCCTATTGTTATTATGAAGAACCTATTGTTACATAAAGAAATAGTACGGTTTAGTCAGGAGGAATACGATGAAAAAATTTTTGTGTGCGGTCTTGCTTTTTGCCGCAGCCTATCAAACACACCTATTCGCGCAAGCTCCGGTAGATTTATTTGATCCCTTTTATGACGATTTATCGATATGGGAAGGAAGCGGCTTAATCAATGATGCACCAAGTATTAGACCATATCCGCTGCAAGAAATTGAACGTTTGCTGCAAATCGTTATCGAAAAAGGCGATGCAGGACAACGGCGGAAAGCAGCCGAATATCAGGCACGGTTCTTTCAGCGTGCGTTTCATGTTGGGGGAAAAACAGAATTTAATTTTGCTTCACGCGGCAGCAAAAAACAATTTTTTATAACGCCTTTTGGTACACTTAACTATTCGGTAATGAAGTTTTTAACGATCTCCGCTTATCTGAGTGTTAATGTTATGAATACATTGGATAATGAAACTTTGTTACCGGCATATTCCTATTCGCAAAAAGATATTGCTGATGATGCAGGAAATATCGGTAAGCTTAAAATACTCCCAGCGTTTAATACTTCGGCAACATTTGGTACTGCAGAATATTATTTTACTGCCGGCTTAGGGCGGACTTCTTATGGTCCATTCCATGACAGCGGTATTTTTATTTCCCGCGACGCATTCCATGCAGGGCATTTTATTTTAGCGGTCAATAAGAAAAAGTGGGCATATAATCAAGTGTTATTATTACTTTCGGCAACAAACGACTATAAAACCGGTATCGGGCCGCAGAAGTTTATAGCCTCACATTCCATCGATATTCGGCCGCTATCATGGCTTTCTTTTTCCATCATTGATACAATGAGTTACGGAGGCCGGTTTGAGCCGATGTATTTAATTCCTTTCTCGGCTTTTTTCCTTGGGCAAAGTGTATATCACTTCCCGGATAATTCATTGATCGGATTAAGTGCAACTATAAAACCCGTAAAAGGTTTGCGTTTTGATTCAGCTTTTTATGTTGATGATTTGGGCCTTAATGAAGTTCTGAAGTTTACAGACGCTCGCTTCCGAATAGCCGGAGAATTTGGGGTATCTTATACCATGCCGAATACGCACTGGTTCTCTTTTGTTGACTTAAATTATACCCTTGTAATGCCGTATATGTATACGCATGTTGATGATCATAACCAAAATAAGCCGAATTATCAGAATTATACACACCATGGTGCTCCGCTTGGTACTAACTTGGACCCTAATTCAGATAGAATTTATCTTAAACTGAAATTTCGTCCTCTTTATGGGTTTGATATAGATATTTCCGACACCTTTATCCGTCATGCTAATACAACTGAAAGTATTGCAGATATTGGGATGATAAAAGATTATCTGGAAAGAAACTATACAACGGATGGTTCTGTATTTAACCATCCTACTATCACAAGCAGAGATGCTGCAAATGGCAGCACTGTATGGAAAAATCACGCCTTTCTCTATGCAACGCCCTTTATGCAGCAGAAGACTATCCAGTATATAAATCAGCTTGCATTTGATGTCAGCTGCCATTTACCGATTGTAAAGTCAGGCGGATATATGCTGTTTAAACTCGGTTATGTGTTTGAAACAAACATTAATCCGGGGGTGCGGAACAACGTCTATTTACCGAGCGATACGTCAAAAGGATGGGCTAATAAATCCATAGCAGATATTGGAGAAGCGGAAATAAGAAAAGAGGCTGCACGGCAGCTGGAAAACTGGCGCGCCAATGCAAAAGGAAAACAGTTTAATCACTATATTCGGCTCAGTGCAGAAGTTGCGTATTAGAAAAATGTGTTTTCTCCCGATGCCCCTTCCAAATCTTTGTGTCCTCTGCCCTCCGCGGTTTCTTTGAAAAGCAGTGCCTCCGTCGCGGCACGTGAGTATTAACCCGCCGCACGAATAAACCGCAAAGATGCTAAATACGCAAAGGAAAAGCAAGGGCATCGGCAGGTACAGCGGATACTGTGTTGTGCGGTATTATACAGAGAGTTCTTACTAGCTGTAGCCGCTGCGCCTTAAGCGCGGAGCAGCAAGCTAAGAAAACCGATGGCAAGCGGGATGAGGAGATTGTCGTAATCTTTGAGCGGGAGCATTTCGATACAAGTTCCTGCGATCCCAAGGATAAGACTTTTCCAAAGGCTTTTGCTCACGGCAAGGGATGAAAGAAATACCGCACAAAAACACGCAAGGCTTCCTGCAACGGTTTTATCGCGGAAGAAAGCGAGGCAAATCTTTCCAAATCGCTTTCCTACAAGACTTGCAAGTCCGTCTCCGAATGCAAGAGCAAAAATTGCGATCTTTGCTGTGTGCAGGGGAAAAATGATCAGCGCTGCGAGGGTTCCGCAGGCAAGCATCAAGGGACCGAGTACAAATCGCCCCTTGTCCCGCTTTCGGGAAGCATAACGGGTTATTTTTGCAATAAAGAACAGCTCATGCCGGTGCATACGGAGTAATTCCGAAATACAATAAAGGATGCTTATCCCGATAATACCGGTAACTGTTGCTATGTACCAGCGTTCGGCAAAGAGAACTACAACCGCGGAAGACAGGTGAATAGACTTCCTGAATAGCTCTGTCAGTAGTTCATCTACACTTGCCGTATGCGAAAAAGTCCGGAATCGGAACCGTTCAGCCCACTTCATAGGATGCCTTTTTTACCCTACAGCGTTAAAACAACAACAGCCCGGCTATCTTAAAATAGACCATGAGACTGACTGCATCAACTATCGTGGTGATGAGCGGTCCAGCCATAATAGCAGGATCCAGTTTCAGCCGTTTTGCCAAGATAGGCAGCAAACAGCCGGTTAATTTAGCAATCATAACTGTTATTACTAGGGTACATCCTACCGTTGCTGACATAAGTACCGGTTTGCGGTCGATCATGTATGATTTTGCAAAAATTGTAAGCCCCAGCAGCACACCAACCATCAATGCAATGCGGAATTCCTTCCATAAAACTTTCATCCAATCCCGCAGCCGTATTTCGCCGGTTGCAAGCCCGCGGATAATCAATGTAGAAGACTGGCTGCCTGAATTACCGCCCGTATCCATCAGCATAGGGATGAACGAAGTAAGAATGGTGAGCGTTGCGAGCAGCTCGGTATAGTGTTCAATAATCTTACCGGTGAATGTTTCCGATACCATTAAGAGCATCAGCCAACCGATACGGTGCCGGGCAAGCTGAAACACACTGGTATCCAGGTAGGCATCTTCCGAAGGCTGCATAGCTGCCATAATCTGAAAGTCTTCCGTAGCTTCCTGCTCCATGACATCCATTACATCATCAACAGTGATGATACCGATAAGCCGTTTTTCGGTATCGACAACCGGCAGGGCTAAAAATGCATATTTTTTGAAAACAGTTACAACTGTTTCTTGATCATCATGCGTATTAACGTAGATACATTCGCTTTCAAAGATATTTTCGATTAGTTCATGTTCAGGTGCTAAAACCAGCTCTTTTAAAGACACGATGCCTTCAAGCACCCGGTTTGCATCAGTTACATAACAGGTGTAGATTGTTTCTTTTTTCAACCCTGTTTCCCGGATATAGCTGAGCGCTTCTTTAACTGTCATATTTTTTTTGAGACTCACATATTCAATGGTCATCAAACTGCCGGCAGAATCAGGAGGGTATTTTAAAAACTGATTGATGAGTTTACGCTCTTCCTCACCGGAATTGAGCAGGATTTTTCTGACGGCATTCGCCGGCATTTCTTCTACCAGGTCAACCACATCATCAAAAGCAAGTTCATGGAGGATAGGTCCAAGCTCGTTATCGGTAATTGATGTAATAAAAGCGCTCTGCTGTTCGCTTGAAAGTAGGGCGAAAACCTCTGCTGCTAAGTCTTTAGGAAGCATTCTGAAAAGCAGCACAGCATTGGCAGCCTTTTCATTATCAAGAATTTCAGCCGCATCTACTGCGTTCATTTCAGCAAGCTCTGCAATGAGGGCAACATAGTGTCTATTGTTCAGCAGATTTTGAATCCGCTCCATTTCTTCCGTTTTGTCTACCATAATATACGATAATTATACACGAAAAAAGCAGCACGAATCAACAACTTCGCATATAGCATCCAAAGAATAGTGTAAATTGCAAGAGGTATTGCCTCAAAAAGGATTTTTATGCTCTTTCCGGTGCTCTTTATTCGTGCGGGTTAATATTCACAAGCCGCGCCGGAGTTGTTGATTGGAAATTTCATAGTTCAATCGTTTCCTCGGATAGGTGTTAAGCCGCTGTTCAAAAGACTACTGCGTTTACCCTGCGCTATTTTTTGCTTGCATTTTTAAAATTCCTCTTTTATACTTAAAACGATGGAACCGATTATACTTGCGTCAAAGTCTCCGCAGCGTCAAGACATTTTGCGGCGTTTGAATATTCCCTTTATCTGCATTCCGGCAGAAACCGATGAGTTTTTTGATACAGACCTTTCTCCTGAGCAAGCCGTAGAGGACATTGCATTACGGAAGGCGGAGGCTGTGTTGCGCTCACCTTTAAAAATTAATACCCCGTGGATTATCGCAGCAGATACGCTCATTTTTTCACAAGGGCAGCCGATGGGAAAACCAACCGATGCCGAACATGCGCGGGCAATGCTGCGATCGTATTCCGGTACATCCCACCGGGTCATAACGGCTATCTGCTGTTATGACGAAAAGCTCCGGCATATTTCAACCCGTACCAACAGTTCAGAGGTGTTTTTTAAAACCCTCTCCGATGCCGAAATCGAATGGTTTTTAAGCACCGGCGAGTGGCAGGGGGCAGCAGGCGGATACCGAATCCAAGGCACTGCTGCCTGTTTTATTACGAAAATAAACGGCTCATACAGCGGTATTGTAGGCTTGCCTATTTATGAGTTATATGATATTTTGACTGAGCATGGGTATGTCTTCAGTTAAGAGGATGGGGCAAAACGCTGGTGTTTTAGCGTTTTTTTATTCGTACGGCGGGTTACTACCCACAAGCCGTGTCGAGCTTCTTGCTTGAGCTGAAAACTGTGAACCTGTGAAATCGGTACTGCAAAGGGGTTTACCCCTCGGCAGCGCCAAAAATATCCTAGAATACGCGTTGTTTTGAAGAAAGCGTATTTTTAGAGAAATAGAGAAGGATGGGCTTGTAATAAGCTCGTGAAGGAGTAACCATGGCAGTAGTAACCATGAAAAACCTGCTTGAATCAGGTGTTCACTTTGGGCACCAGGTAAAACGTTGGGATCCGCGTATGAAGAAATACATTTTTGCGGAACGGAACGGTATTCATATCATTGATTTGCAGAAGACAATCACGGCAATCCGTGAAGCATACGAGGCGGTACGCAAGACAACCGCAGCAGGAAAATCGGTCTTGTTTGTCGGAACAAAAAAACAAGTACAGCAAACTATCGCAAAAGAAGCGGAACGCTGCGGTATGTTCTATGTTAATAACCGCTGGCTGGGTGGAATGCTGACTAACTTTTCTACCATCAAAAAAAGTCTTGCCCGTCTTAAGAAAATCGAAAAAATGGAAAATGACGGTACTTTTGACAGCCTTACCAAAAAAGAAGTAGCGGTACTGCAGAAGGAAAAAGCAAAGCTGGAGAAAAACCTCGGCGGCATCAAAGAAATGAAGGATCTGCCCGGTATTATTTTTATTATTGATACACGGAAAGAAACCATTGCCATCAGCGAAGCACGCCGTATGGGTATTCCGATCGTTGCAGTCGTTGATACAAACTGTAATCCTGAAGGCATTAACTATCCGATTCCCGGTAATGATGATGCAATCCGCTCTATCTCTCTGTTTACACAGATTATTGCCAATGCAGTCATCGAAGCTGACAACGAAAGCGGCTTAAAGATCATCGAAAACTTACAAGATGGTGATGAAGGCTTCAACGATTCCGGCATTGATCCCTATCAAGACCGCGAAGATGAAGAAATTACCGATTACTCAAATTATACGCCTACCGAAAAACAGGAGGCTGATAACGATGCCGATGACAGCAGCAGTTCGTTAATCGACGAAGATGAGCTGTACGGGGACCGCTAGAGAAACTATGCGTAAAACCGCTGAGCATAAGGCGCTTGGCGGTGGTTTGTGTTCAGTTTTCAATTTTTCTTATAAAGAGTTAATGTAAGGAGATAATAATAATGGAAATAAAAGCATCTGATGTAAAGGCGCTGCGTGAAAAAACCGGTGCCGGTATGATGGAATGTAAAAAAGCGCTGCAGGAATGCAATGGTGATGCAAAAGAAGCGGAAAAATATCTCAAAGAAAAGGGACTTGCTGCTGTTGAAAAACGGGCAAACCGCGCAACCTCTGAAGGGATTATCGTTATTAAAACAACCGCTTCCAAAGCTGTTATGGCAGAATTGACCTGCGAAACGGACTTTGTTGCAAAAAATGCGGACTTTATCGCTGTAGGAGATAAAATTGCCGAAACCGCATTGGAAAAAGGCTATACCGATGTACAGCAAGAACTAAGCGATATGGTACTTGATCTTGCAACCCGTGTACGTGAGAATATGGGCTTGCGCCGTTTAACTGCAGTACAGGCAGCAGGCGATGAATATATTGCACACTATGTTCACTCCGACAAAAAAACCGGCGCTGTGGTAGTGTTGAAATCAGATAAGCCGGATGCATTGGCTGACAAAGCGCTTCAAGAATTTGCTTATGATTGCTGTCTCCATGCTGCTGCATTTAATCCCTTGTATGTACGAAAAGACGATGTTGACCAAGCATATATCGACGAACAGCTTGAAGTGTTCCGCGGACAGGCAGCTGAACTGGATAAGCCTGCAAACGTAAAAGAAGGAATTGTAAAGGGTAAGCTGAATAAGCACTTAGCAGAAATTTGCTTCCTAGAGCAAGCCTTTGTAAAGGATGATAAAGTTTCTGTGGCAGCAAAAATGGCGGACGTCGGCAAACAGCTTGGTGCAAAGATCAGCCTGTCAAAGCTTATTTTGTGGCAGCTTGGGCAATAGAGGCTAGGTATGAGCGATATTCATAGTGTCTATGAAGAAAAAATGAAGAAGTCGATAGCTGCTCTCAAGGATGAGTTTAACGGCTTGAGAACAGGACGCGCCTCGGCATCTCTTTTTGATAAGATACGGGTTGACTGTTATGGGCAGCCGACACCGCTCAATCAGGTAGCGACCGTGTCCATCCCGGAAGCCCGTTTAGTAGTTATCCAGCCATGGGATAAGTCTCTGTTGGGTGAAATCGAAAAAGCGATTCTCAAGTCTGAGCTTTCACTCAATCCTGCAAATGACGGCAAGCTGATTCGTATTTCTATTCCTCCTCTGACAGAAGAGCGCCGGAAAGAACTGGCTAAGCAAGCAAAAAACCTTGCAGAGCAGTGCCGTGTTGCCATCCGCAATATCCGGCGCGATGGGATTGATGAGGCAAAAAAGCAGCAGAAAGAAGGGATTTTAAGTGAAGATGCCTTAAAGAGTGCGGAAGAAAAATTCCAAAAGGCAACCGACGCTCATATTAACGACATCAATAAACTCCTTGCCGAAAAGGAAAAAGAAATTCTGGAAGGCTAATGACAGTGCAGCATATTGCCGTCATCATGGACGGTAACGGGCGATGGGCTCAGCAGCGGGGATTAGCCCGTACAAAGGGGCATCAGGAAGGATTGGAGACTGCAAAGAAGATTGTAAAAACTGCAGCTGATCTTCGTATACCGTATATTACTCTCTACGTATTTTCAACGGAAAATTGGAAGCGGACGGAGGGGGAGGTCGGATTCTTGATGGGGTTAATTCAAAAACATCTCCGCGCTGAGCTTGCCTTTTATGCTGCAAATAGTATCCGTGTACGGCATATCGGTGAAGCAGCAGCGCTTCCGCATGAAATTCAGGTGGAGCTTGCCGATATAGCTGCAAAAACCGCTCATTACACAGGAACAACTGTTCAGCTTGCAATCAATTACGGCGGCAGGGATGAAATTGTCCGTGCTGTCCGCAAGCTGAGCGGTAAACCGCTTGAAGAATTGACAGAAGCTGATTTTGAGACGCTGCTTGATACTGCTGGGGTTCCTCCTGTGGATTTGGTCATAAGAACCGGAGGAGAAAAACGGCTTAGTAATTTTTTGCTGTGGCAAACTGCATATGCTGAATTTTACAGTACCGATGTTCTATGGCCTGACTTTACCCCCGCTCATTTTATGGAAGCGCTGGATTCTTATGCAAAAAGGACACGGAGATTCGGAGGGATTGTATGAGAAAAATCCTAGAACGCTTAACCGTATTTGCTATCGGCTTACCGTTAGTTGTCGGTTCGGTTTATTTTCTGCCTTACTATCATTTTGCAATACTTCATCTTGAAATCCTCTTGGTAACTGCACTTTCACTTATCGAAATCCGTGTAATGTTTTCCCGGAAAATAGCCGTCTATTCTACTCCTGTTATCCTGATTGCCGGACTCATTATTCCGGTCAGTCTCTATCTGCATACTCTTCAGATACTTTCACGTGCAGGACTTGTACTGATGGGTATTGGTACAGTTTATTATATCTTTTTTGTAGAAACGTTTTATTCGTTTACCAAACCTTTTGAAAAAAGTATTCAGCGGCTTTGTTCCGCTGTGTTTATGATCTGCTATCCGGGTTTTTTTGTCATATTTATGTCTGCAATGACCCGCTGGAATGGAGCTTCATCCATTATAGCAACCTTTTTACTGATGGTTTTTGCCTGTGATTCCCTTGCGTGGCTGTTCGGTATACTGTTCGGTAAAGGAAACCGTGGTTTTGTACCTGCAAGTCCCAACAAGAGTCTTGCAGGTTTTATCGGCGGTTTGTTAACTTCAGTAGCGCTCGGTTTTTTTGCTTATAAAGTCTTTCCTGCTTCCTTTGGGAAGAGTTTGAGCGGTTCACTCATTACGGGGTTTTGCACCGGGATTGCAGCTATTGTGGGCGATCTTATCGAATCTATTTTTAAACGCTCTGCTGAAGTAAAAGATTCCGGCGCTCTGATACTGGGACGCGGCGGTATACTTGACAGTATCGATTCTATTCTGTTTGCCGCCCCTGTCTTTTATCTATGCTACCGCTTTTGTATCGGTGTTGTATGAAAAAGGTTATTGTTCTCGGTGCAAGCGGTACTATCGGTAAAAATACAATCGACATTATCCGCCGGTTTCCTGACCGTTTTTCCCTCGCAGGAGTCTCCGTACATGCGAACTATAAAGCGCTTGAGATGTTGCGTGCCGAATTCGCTTTTACACGTTTTGCAGTAACGGAACCTGCTGCAGCTGCACTTTACGGGGAAGAACACCGCAGCCTCGAGTCCTTTTTAAACACAACCCCTGCTGATATCGTGGTCAATGGGATTGCCGGGGCTGCCGGTTTAGCTGCGTCGATGATAGCCGTAAAAACGCATCGGCAGCTTGCCTTAGCGAATAAAGAAAGCATAGTAATGGCTTGGCACCTCTTACAGTATGAGGCGGAAAAGCATGGTACGGTTATTGTTCCGGTAGATTCTGAACATTCTGCGTTGTATAGCCTGATACGGGCACATAGACAAGAAAACATTGCAAGGCTAATTATTACTGCATCGGGCGGTCCCTTTAGGACATGGTCGCGGGAACGTCTTCAAGAAGTGCAGGTAGATGATGCACTGAAACATCCGACATGGAGCATGGGCGCGAAAATTACGGTCGATTCTGCTTCACTTGCAAATAAGGCATTGGAGGTGATTGAGGCGGTCAATTTGTTTGATATACCGGCAGACCGGATCACCGTGGCAGTGCATCCCTCCAGTATCGTGCACTCTCTGGTGCAGCTGACAGGCGGCGAAGTATATGCTCAGCTGTCTCCGCCGGATATGCGTAATCCTATTTTTGCAGCTCTCAGTTATCCGGAAGAACCGCCTCCTTACCTTGCTCCGCTTGACTTTACCAACCCATTCGATCTCCATTTTGAGCCGCCTCGCACAGAGGATTTTCCCTTGCTGGAACTCGGTTTTACTGCTGCCCGTAAAAAAGCCGGCTATCCGATTGCTTTTAATGCGGCAAATGAATGTGCTGTTGCAGCCTTTCTTGCCGGACAGCTCCGGTTTATACAATTAAGTGAGATTACTGCCCGTGTCATGGAGGAAGATTGGAACACTGCACCGCAGACTATCCGCGAGGTGATGCATATTGATGCAGAAGCCCGCAATAGCGCCGCTAAGCTTCTTGGAAGTCTTCGGTAATGCTTGTCCGGCAATGTTACTGCGCATAATATCTAAAATACCTCTTTACCTATCCTATCAAGAGAATATATAATATATGTACTGTGTTGCTTTTACAGGGTGACTCTGAAAATTTCGGTTTTGGGCGTCAGCCGTGTACCGGTAAAACTACTGTTGGTACGGTAGTTTTATTTTATAAAGACTATGCGGGCATCTCTAAACAGCTAACCAAGTTTTTAGAGATGCCCGATATCTTGCTTGATAAAAAGAGAGGAGATTGTGTCATGAGTAAAAAAGTTTATAGCAAAAGAAGTGAAACTCGCTTTTCAATCAGTAGGAAAATAACCCTAATGTTTGGGACATTACTCATTGTTTCGTTGACAGTAGCAATCAGTTTTTCAGTAAAAACTGCGCAAGATGCAGTGAAAGCCCGCATAAAGAATCATTTTATAGATAAGGCAGGCAGCACTGTTGACAAGATAGAAATCAGTATTCAAACATATTTTAACTTTATTGAAGAACTTGCTGCTATTCCAATTCTGAGTGATTCTACGGCATCTTATGAAGAAAAAATGGCGGTACTGAATAGCAAGGCTCTTTTTCAAACTGATATTAAACAGGTGAATCTCTATGATACAACCGGTGTACGGATCACCGCAACCGGAAAGAAAGTCGATATTCGTGATCGGCCATGGTTCCTCGCTGCCAAGGACGGCAAGCGCTTTATTTCCGAGCCGCTGCTGTCCCGTTCTTATAATAAGTTCCTCATTGTGTTTGCCGTTCCTATTTATGATGCTCAGCATGCTGTCTCTGGGGTATTGAATGCAACAGTCTTGGCTGAATGGTTAAGCGAGCTTATAACTGATGTTAAAACGAGTACCACAAGCGGCTGCTATATTTTAGGAAGAACCGGAACGGTTATTGCCGACAATATAAATGTTGCCATTGCCGAGAACCAAGAAAATGCGATAGAGGCGGCAAAAAACGATCCTTTTTATACGAGTGTTGCAGCTTTTGAGAAAAAAGCGATTGAAGCAACTGCTGCTGATTTCGGCTCCTATACAAAGCGCAGTGTAAATATGGTTGCATCTTATACTAAGATTCCTACGGCAAATTGGACGCTTGTCATCTATGACCGATACGATTCTGTTATGTCGGAAATCATGGCGCTCCGTAATTCTGTTATTTTAGTGGGGGTGATCATTTTAGTTCTCTCTCTTATTATCATCTATTTTTTCTCAATGAGGTTGGCTGCTTCGTTTAGAAGAACTGTTTTTGCAATGCGGAATATTGCAGAAAGTGAAGGGGATTTGACAACACGGCTCCCGTTGAGGGGAAATGACGAAATCACTGATTTGTCGGAGTATTTTAATCAGACCTTGGAAAAGGTCGGTAGCGCACTCAAAACGGTTAATAAGAGTGCATATTCAATACAGGATGTTGGAGAAAAGCTTGCTGGAGATATGCTTGTTACGGTCCAATCTGTTCGGGATGTCAGTAGAAATATTGATGGGGTTCAAGAACAGGCGTTAACACAAGCGTCAAGTGTTCGTGCTACAGCGGCTACAATCGAAGATATTATTCGGACAATAGATGCACTCAACGAGAGTATAGAAAACCAAGCTGCAAGTGTTGCAGAGTCTTCTTCATCAGTAGAGCAGATGGTCAAAAATATCAGTGCGGTTACTAAGAGTTTGGAGCAGAGTAACCTTGCTGTGAGACGGCTTGTCCGCGCAACAGCGGATGGAAAGGAAACTCTTATCTCTTCAACAGCTGCAACGCAGAAAATAGCGGAAGAATCAGGCAGTTTGATAGAAGCATCAAGCGTTATTCAGCATATTGCAAGCCAAACCAACTTGTTAGCGATGAATGCTGCGATTGAGGCTGCCCACGCGGGTGAAGCAGGGAAGGGGTTTGCGGTTGTCGCAGATGAAATTAGAAAACTGGCTGAAGAATCCAGTATGCAGGGAAAGAATATTTCTACCACGCTTAAAAACCTCAGTGGAGAGATTGAAAGTATAGGCTCTTCTGCAGCCCTTGTTGAAGGCAAGTTTAACACTATTTTTGAGTTGTCCGAAGAAGTGCGGAATATGAGTGCGAAGATTATGGAAGTAATGCGTGAGCAGGAGTCCGGCGGTAAAGAAGTGCTGAAAGCGATGGAGACAATCAATTCGGTAACGGCGGAAGTTCAGTCCGGTTCGCAGGCTATGCTGAGAGGCGGTAAAGGTGTCGCCGCAGAGATGCATAAACTGAATGAGATGACTCAGATTATTACCGACAGCATGAATAAAATGGCAGCAGCGACAGCTCAGATTAATACGGCGATACAAGATGTCAGTGCGGTGAGTCAAAAGAATAAGCGCAGTGCCGATACCCTTGCATACGAAGTTGGTAAATTTAAGGTCGAGTAAGGATCAATAGAGTAGGGCAACTGCATGATAAATATTTTTGCAGGTGCCTTTTATTTGCGTGAAATTTTTCAGAAGAAGACCAAGCATATCAGTTAGAGAGATTATATTTCGCAGACTACGGAATTATAGCTTTTGAAAATAAGATTTCCGCTACTCTTTTATCTCTTTAGAAAATGCGGTATAATATCCCCTATGGGGAAGTGCATCGTTTTTGTCAATCAGAAAGGCGGGGTTGGAAAGACAACCTCAGCTGTGAATATCGGCGCTTATTTTGCAGAGGCAGGTAAGAAAACTCTGCTGGTAGACTTTGATCCGCAGGGAAATATGTCCTCCGGGGTCGGCATTACCAAAAAACAGCCGAATATCTACGATGTCATTGCGGGAAAAATACCGATTCAAAAAACAATCCGCTCGACAGCGGTAAAGGATTTATATGCTGTTCCTGCAGACATTAATTTATCGGGTGCAACAATAGAGTTGGTTGATCAGCAAGCTCGGGAATTTTTTCTGCGGGATAATCTTGTGCTTGTAAAGGACGAGTACGACTATATTCTTATTGATTGTCCGCCCTCATTAGGACTTTTAACATTGAATGGTCTCGCTGCGGCTGATGAAGTGTTTATTCCGCTGCAATGCGAGTATTTTGCGCTGGAAGGTTTAACGCTCCTCCTGCAAACCGTTAAAAAAGTGCAGGAAAAAATCAATCCGCATCTCAAGATCGGCGGTATTTTCTTTACCATGTACGATTCGCGGACTAAATTAGCGCAGGAAGTTGTACAGCAAGTTACTGCGTATTTTAAAGACCGTGTATGCAGTACCATTATTCCGCGCAACGTCCGCCTTTCGGAAGCTCCTTCCCATGGCTTACCCATCTGCAAATACGATGCCTCTTGTATCGGCGCCCGCAGCTACGAGAAACTTGCGCAGGAGGTACTTGAGCATGCCTAGACCTGCCTTAGGAAGAGGACTTGATTCCTTAATCCCCTCCGGTACCGGGGAACTCATGCTAGATACCAACATACAGTCTGATACGGAAAACGGTAATAATGCAGCATCAGAAACTGTGCACGCGGGTACGGCATCCGTTGCTTCATCACCCGCGCCGATTCCTCAAGAGCTTGATCCCCGGCTTTTAAAGCCAAATCCCTTTCAGCCCCGCCGCACTTTTAATGAAGAAAGTTTACAGGAGCTGGCAGCGTCTATCAAAGATCATGGCATTATTCAGCCTATTATCGTGGAAAAAAACGGGAATGAGTATTATATTATTGCTGGGGAGCGGCGTACTCGGGCGGCCATATTAGCAGGTCTGAGCCGAGTTCCGGTTATTTTCCGGGAATTTGACAATAGTAAGAAGCTGGAAATTGCACTTATCGAAAATATTCAGCGGGAAAATCTCAATCCGATTGAAGAAGCAAAGGCATACCAGGAAATTATGCAGCTTTCCGGGCTTAATCAGGAAGAAACCGCTAAGCGGGTCGGAAAGAGCCGGTCTGCGGTTGCGAATGCTATGCGCCTCTTGCAATTACCGGATGGAATGCAGGCTGCGCTTGAAAAAGGTTTTCTCAGTGCGGGACATGCACGGGCAATTCTCTCACTGGTTAATCCGGCAGATCAGCAAATCCTTTTTACCCGCATTACCGAACAGGGGCTGTCTGTGCGGGAAGCGGAAATGCAGGCAGCTCAGCTTAAAAACGGTAAGCGTACCGAACAAAAGCAACCGGCTCAGTCTGCAAAACCTCCCGCAGATGATGACTCACGGTTTGTTATAAAAGATATGGAGCAGCAGTTTATTGATGCACTGGGAACTAAGGTTGAAATTAAGGGTGATCTTGAAAAAGGCATCGTGTATATTTCGTACTTTTCCCGCGCGGATCTCGATACACTCTATGATAAGCTCATAGCAAAATAGTTTATACAAAGCAATCATCAAGGTAATGACACTGTACTGCTGCAAACCCGCTCGTTACAGCAGTTGATACAATATCCCTGTTCGAAAACTTCCGTTTCTGCACAGGTCTAATCTGCTGGTATTATGGGAATAAGGAGGAGTATGGCAAATCTTTGTGATTATGTATTGTGGCGCGGTGATCTCCCATTTGAGCTCCATCCATTTAATGCTGTAGATGCCTTGCTTCTTTGTCAGATTGTCTATCTCAATCTTTCTGATATTGTACCTCAAGATTTTAGCGCCGGCATTTCTTTGGGGGAGGCAGCACAGCGATATGGCAATGCTGCTGTGCGAGGTACACCGGAAGAATTCGGCTTATTTATCAATCCGCTCTGTGCTGACCTTTTGAAAGAAGCGGCACAGGCTGAGCGGTTTTCTTCTATACTGTTGAAAGGCTTTGTCAATGAAGTTGACCGCAGCGCCGATAAGCAATTTGCTGCCTGCACCGCAATACTTCCTACCGGAGAGACATGTGTTGTGTACCGGGGTACTGATGACTCTATTATCGGGTGGAAAGAGGATTGTCTCTTATCGTTATCCGAGCCTATTCCATCCCACACTGCAGCACAGCGCTATCTTGCAAAACTTTTGCAAACAAGTGAGCAAATCGTGTCGAAATTGCCGGATAACCCTGCGGATATTTTACAGAGAAGCGGCTCTGATGGGGCACATAAGCTGTATCTTGCAGGTCATTCTAAAGGAGGTAACCTTGCACTCTATACTGCAGGCACCGCTGTACCTGCAATGCAGCAGCATATTGAACGGATTTTTTGCTTTGATAGTCCCGGGTTTGCATTTAATATGATGCAAACCGCAGGATTTCAAGCTATTATTCCTAAAATCAGCGCATTTATTCCGCAATCATCTGTTGTCGGTGTGCTATTATCGTACTTTCCCCATGCTGCTGTAATAGAAAGCGCCGAGTCTAATACGCTGTGGCAGCATGATGCTTTTTCGTGGCAAATAACCCGGGATACTTTTGTACCGTACAAAGCAGGCCGGACACAAGACAGTTTTTTTGCTGAGCATACCGTGCAGACGTGGCTTTCTCATCTGGATGAACAAAAGCGCAAGGGCTTTATCGAAACGCTTTTTGGTATTCTCTTTAGCACGGGGGCGGAAACACTGACAGAATTAACAGCACACGGGGTAACGCATTCGATGAATATCCTTAAAGAACTGCGGAATATCGATTCACAGCAGCGGAAGGAAATGTTTAATGTGCTAAAATACTTTTTTGAGGCTGTCTACGCTCATTTTCCGCTCAGAACAAATCAAAAACAGGGAGCTGATAAACAAGACTCCCAGACAATGCAGCAATTTTTGACAGATTTTCAAAATCGTTATATTTCCTACTAAGGAGGTCTTTGTATGAGTAATACAGCAGTATCTATCGGTTTTGTCGGGCTTGGTGTTATGGGGAATAGCATTGCAGCACGGCTTATAGATTCCTATCCGAATATGCATGTCTATTCGCGCCGCAAAAACTCTGCCCGATGTATTCTTGAAAAGGGTGCAAAGTGGCATGATTCCGTTGCCGGACTTGCTGAGCAATGTTCCGTTATTTTTTCAATGGTGGGATACCCTGCCGATGTTGAAGAAGTGTACTTAGGGGCAAATGGAGTGTTAGAACATGCTGCCGCTGGGACACTTTGTATTGACATGACAACATCCCGGCCTCAACTTGCGCAAAAGATTTATGCTGAGGCTGCGGCAAAGGGAATCGCTGTATTGGATGCTCCCGTTTCCGGCGGAGACATCGGTGCAAAGAATGGAACATTATCTATCATGTGCGGCGGTGATGAAGAAGCATTCAAGCGGGCAGAGCCGTTTTTCCGGTGCATTGGGAATATGTGGACATTGCAGGGGCATGCCGGCTGCGGACAACATACGAAGGCTGCTAATCAAATTGCCGTAGCCGCAAATCTGATAGGCGTAGTTGAAGCGCTCCGCTATGCGGAAACTATGAACTTAAATCCGCAGCAGGTTGTGCAGACTATTAGCGGTGGGTCTGCAGGAAGTTGGCAGCTGACCCACAATGCACCAAAAATGCTGGAAGGGGATTTTGCACCGGGCTTTTTTGTTAAGCACTTTCTAAAAGACCTGTCCATTGCGCTTGATGCTGCCCGTGAAGCACAGCTCAACTTACCATTATTACGTCTCGCTCAGCGTTTTTTTGATGAAATGACCGCAAGCGGATATGCCAACCTCGGTACTCATGTTTTATATGATTATTATCGGAGGGAGCTGCAGGAACAGATGCCGCCGTTACATTAGCGGTAATAGACCTATTCGATAACTGCGTTTTCGAATAGGTCGACGAGTTCTCGCATCGCGCAAATAGCACGATTTAGAACATCGCATTTCAAGGTAACCTGTTCAGAAACGGAAGTTTCCGAACAGGTTTAATACAGACAAAAGCAGTTCAGTGTTGAACACCGGCTGCTTTTGTCCGCTGTGTTTTTCAAACTTACTGAAGAATAATCCGCAGGATGAATACTACAAACAATATCCATGTTACAACTGGTATCTGTTTAAATTTACCGGTACCGGCTTTTAAGATAACATAGGATAAAATACCGAAGACGATACCTTCAGCAATGCTGTAGGTAAACGGCATCATCGCGATGGTCAAGAATGCAGGAATACCTTCCGTAGGATCTTTAAAATCGATTTCCCCAGCTGCTCCGAGCATCAAAAAACCTACAATGATCAATGCAGGGGCTGTTGCTGCCGCAGGGATTAAGAGGAATACCGGTGAAAAGATCAGGGCAACAAGGAAGAATACCCCTGTTGTCAGTGCTGTTAAGCCGGTTCTTCCGCCGGCAGCAACACCTGATGTGCTTTCAACAAAGCTGGTAACGGTAGAAGTTCCCAACATAGCGCCAAAAGTTGTTCCGATGGCATCGGAAAGGAGCGCCTGCTTTACACGCGGAATCTCTCCATTCTTATCAGTTAAACCGGCACGGTTGGTAACACCGACGAGTGTTCCGACCGTATCAAAAATATCAACAAATAAGAAAGAAAAGAAAACGGTAAAAAATTGAAAGGTAAACACATTACTAAAATCGAAGCGCCAGAAAGAAGGGGCGGCAGGCAGGCTTACAATTGACCAGTTGCTCCAACCTCCAGCCGGTATGGTAATACCCATCGGAATACCGATCACAGTGCTAATCAGAATACCGAGGAGGATTGAACCGGGTACACGCATTGCAAAGAGAATACCGGTGATGATTAAACCGAGCATACCCAAAAGCGCCGGACCTGCAGTGATATTGCCAAGCCCCACAAAGGTTGCAGGATTATCAATGATAATTTCAGCATTTTTCATACCGATCAGCGCGATAAACAGCCCGATACCGGCGGCAACCGCTTTTTTCAAATTGAGCGGAATCGATTCTATAATTGCTTCCCGTACATTAAAAAAGGATAGAACGATAAAAAGGATTCCCTCCAGAAAGACCGCCGTCAATGCAGTTGCGGGTGAATACTTCATACCAATAACAACCGTATAGGTAAAGAACGCATTCAACCCCATACCGGGTGCAAGCGCCACCGGCAGATTAGCAGTGATAGCCATCATCAGGGTCGCAACAGCAGCCGATAATGCTGTCGCAGTAAATACACTCCCGGGATTCAATCCGGCATCGCCTAAAATAAGCGGATTGACCGCGAGGATGTACGCCATTGCAAGGAAGGTCGTAATACCTGCAATGATTTCAGTCCTCGCATTTGTTTTGTGGGCCTGAAGCTGAAAGAGTTTTTCCATAAAAGCCTCCTCAAGAATAACTTGTAACCAGTCAGCCTAAAATATAAAAGCACTGATTAATCCGCATGCCGGAATAATCGGTGCCTTCCCTGGGGTACGCTATTGTCTCACTAAATGAAAGAAAATAGCGAAAAAATATTTCTGCTGTTCTCTAAAAGAGAAGCAGATTTCGACTCTAGCATGAAAAGATGTTTTTGGCAATCTCTCTTGTTATATTAAACCTGTTCGGAAATTTTCTATGCGGGGGAAGTCTCCCCCTGAGCTTCGGCTTCCTGCTTAAACCTGCCGAAAGATTTGGGCAGCCTGTATTTGTACCGATTTTTTCCCTCTCGGTCAAAAATCGGTTTCTGTTTCATCGCCGTTTAAGCAGGCGATCCTCAGCTACCCCCTCTCTTACGGCTGCCAAGATTTGAAATAATTTTTCTTGTAATCAAACATTTTCTGTGATATAATTTAATTATCTTTCAAAGTTCTGCTGATCTTTGAAAGATTGTATTTCCCATTAAATAGAGTTATTAGTCAATACTTAAGGTTTATTAGCATAAAAATGAGTATTTTATGCAGGAGTATGCGTGATAAATATGGAATTCTTGTTTTGT
>NZ_JBQNBW010000047.1:0-20750 GCF_052169735.1 Treponema sp. | reverse complement strand
ATCTTGACTATGCGCTGGGTAACTACTGTACCAAGCTCTATATTGATACCTTTTGCTGGTTTATCGGCTTACCTGATATTCAAGCGGAAAGCGATACATTTTCAAAAGCGATACAAGCGTTTTTAACGAGAAATAAGACGCTGTTATTCAATGTTTACAAGCAAACAATGGTAGACGGTAAGCATTATGTCTGGATACGATTAGAGCAGACGGCAACGGGAAAAAGTGAAATCCGCATAAAGCAAATCCCCCTTGAGCTTGTTGTTGAAGATGATTGTATCAAAGACCTTACAGGCGGCTATACGCGCTTTGTAACTGAAACAGTAGAAAAATGGAAAGAGAGAGGCGTAGACCGTAAAGCGGTTATCCGCATCACACTTGAGGCGGGCAAGGAAACAATCGACATTGACGGCGACCTTCCTGCGGGGTATCAGCAGAAGCAAATAGTCAACCGTACTGCCTTCCCGTTTGTGCCGGTATTTTGCCTTTATAACAACAAGCAAACATTCTTAAAAGACGGCATCCCTGAAATTGCTCCGGCGGTTCCATTTATCCGCCGGTATGATGCGACCTTGCGGAAAGTCGGGCGGCATATCGACAATATCCTTGAGCCGCGTCTATTGGTCAGGGTGAAAAACGTTGCGCAATTTCTCAAATATTCATTCGGACTCACTGATGAGAAAATCGGACATATCGCAGAAGGGAAAGAAGCGATTGATATGACGCAATTTAAGGCGGCTATTATGGACGGTGAAGATGCTGCAAGCGATATACGGTATGTCGGGCAAGCCAATAATGTAGAAAGTGCTGTTTCGCTTCTAAAACTCTTACACTGGATTATCGTTGAGCTTACGATGCCTGAATACTTGTACGGAACGGCGATGCAATCAACCAACGCAAGCGTTGCAGAGCAGTCTCCGGTATGGGCAAAGAAGGTAGAGGGGCGGCAAGGTGAATATAACGAATTTTACTATTGGCTTGTCGATGTGTTCAAAGCAGCCCGTATTGCGCTTGCAGGACGTGATGAATTTGCAGGGGATGGAGGAGCTGATAATCCGATCGTTCGCTGGCAGGAGCTGACGGCAAAAGATGATGTTGCAATGATGAATGCCCTCGCCACCTTTGTCGGCGCAATGGATAAGGCGATGATGATGGGTTTAGTCTCTCCCAAAAGCGCCTTTAATACCCTTAAAACCTTTATGGCAATCCCTGCCGACTATGAAACGGAAAAGGATGCGGCTAGTGAATGGCTGAAACTGAAAATCCGCCTTGAAGCATTGCAGGATAGAATCCGCAGCGGGGACATAGAAGCAGAAGCCGCGATTGAAGACCTGTTTAAGAGCGCGTAAATGGACTTTGATTTATCGGGCTTACCGGAAGAGCTGCAAGGCTTTATCCGCACGGCATTACAAGGCAGGCGTAAGGCATTACTGACCGCCGAAACAGAGATAAAAGCCGCATTGCAAGACAGTATCAATCGTATACGGGAGCGGATCGGTAAGAGGGGTGTTTTTACCGGCATTACGCAAGAACTGGCAGAGCGCATAGCAGAGGAAAAAGTCTTTTTTGCTTCCGAGCTTGAACGTATTACACAGGAAGGATTAACCCGCGCAGCGTATGCGGGGCTTTTTGTTGGTGAGCAGCTAAAACAGTATTACAAAGAAAAAGGCTTGCTCAAATTCCGCCTGATTGAAAAAGACGCGCTCCGTGAAGCGGAGATAATCGCAGAAAGCACCATGCGCAAGCAGCGGATATTCAAGCATAAAGAATTTGTTCTTTCTGATCGGATATGGGATATATCTCATAATAACTATGACAAGATACAAGAAATTATTTCAAGCGGTATCAATACCGACTGTGCCGAAGTTGCAAGGGCATTACAGCAGTATGTCAAAGAAGGTGCCAAAACATTTGCAGAAAACTACCCAAATATGTACGACAGGATGGGCGGGCGGGTTCCGAAAAACTTAAACTATGAAGCCTTACGGCTTGCTCGCAACGAATTATCCGAGGTGTATTGGCAGGCAACGATTGAAGGTTTTAAAGAAAATCCTGCCGTAACAGCGGTCAAATGGCTTTTATCGAATAACCGTCTGCCCGGCTATCACAATATTTGCGACACTATGGCGTATGCCAATGCTCACGGACTGGGCGAGGGGATATATCCTGTCGATGAAGCCCCTGAAAAGCCGCATATCTGCTGTCTTTGCTCTTTAGCGCCGGTTATCGCAAAGGATATAGAGCGCGGAAATGTTGCCAATAAGCTGCCCGAAAATTGGGAAGCAATCAAAACGCGGCTGGAAAACACTTCCGCATTTACCAATCTGGAAGAATTAACCGAAGCGCAGAAAGAGAAACTGAAAGAGCAGCGGCACGCGGCGTATATCGTAAGGCTTGAAAAGAAACTGGAAACGCTCCATAATGAACCTGCCAAATACCGAAAGGCATACGCTACGTGCTATGGTACTACCGTCAATAAGCATAAACAGAACCGGCACATTTTCGGCTCTAAAACCGTCAAAGCGGACGGCAGCTACTTCAAAAACGACCTTGAAACCTTGCAAACGATTATCGATGAAAAGGCGGGGAAAGGCGTAATATCACTGACGAAAAGGAACCTTATAGAAATTATACAAGATGATAGGCTGAAAGGATTTGATATTGACCCAAAAACCAGTGAAGCAAGGGAAACCTGCAAAGCGAAAATTCATTACAGCAAAACTGGTATTCATCTTGTCCCGTATACATCAAGAGAAAAGGAAAAAAAATGATATTTTATCCTAAAACGGAATTAGAACTCTACGATATATGCGAGAAAGCGCATACTATTAAAGTTATTCTCCATGATAAAACAGTTATAGAAGGAACCGTATACGGTTTTACATCGGCGGTCAACAACGAACCTGAAATAGCCGAGATAGACATAGAACTTGAAAACGGGCATCTAACCGGCGCATTTCAAGACGAAATAGAGAGCATCGAGGTCTTAGAAGGGTAAGGAGAGAGCGATATAATAAAGTTTTCGGTTTAATTACCGAATATAGAACGAGAGTACTAGTACCAAAAGGAGCAGATAATGGCAAAGGTTATAGCGCTTTTCAATCACAAGGGCGGAGTGAGTAAAACAACGACATCTTTTCACTTAGGCTGGGCATTAGCCGAAAAGCAAAAAAAAGTGTTATTGATTGATGCAGATCCTCAAAGCAATTTAACGTCTCTTGCTTTATCTATTCCTGACGAAGATGCTTTTGAGCGGCTCTATAACCGCAAGGATAGTAATGACATTTATTCCCTTGTGAAGCCGCTTATGCAATCGGCGCGTATAGAAATCAGCAAAAACGACAGCATAGCCAATATTGTAACGACAAAATGCGATAATTTATATATTCTCCCCGGACATTTGCAGATTGAAGAATTTTCTAGCCAGTTGACACTTGCGCTGTCAATGGGTATTTCTTCTGATTTTTCTGTGTTTAGAAACTTTCCCGGTTATCTTACCTATGCTTTTCGTAAAATCGCCGAATTTAACAAGATCGATTATATCATTATCGATATGGCGCCGAGTTTAAGCGCTCTTAATCAAGTATTGGTTATGGGCGCTGATTATCTTATTGCTCCCTGTAGTCCTGATTTTTTCTCTGAATTGGCAATTAAAAACCTTGCAAAAATCCTTCCTGAATGGCAAAAAAAATGCAGCGCTTACCCCTATGATATGTTGTCTTTACCGTGCAAGCCGAAGTTTTTAGGAATTATTCAGCAGAATTATCGACCGAGAAAAACAAAACAATCGGATAATAAAAATACGCCAACCCAGTCATTTCAAAAATGGGTTGAACGGGTTGGACAGACAGCGCGGGATGTCCTTGTACCAACATTGGAACCGCTTGGGATGTCGATTACGCGAGAGCAATTTTCTCAAAATATACAAGAACAGGTACCGTTTAATCTTTCTTTAATACCTGATTTCAATTCTTTAATAGCGACAAGTCAGCTTTCAAATAAGCCGGTATTTAATTTAAAAGAAGATGACATAAAAGCGTATGCAAATATTTACGGAGCAGCAATGGGAACGACAAAAGAAAGCATTGAAAAATTCCGAAACTTGTTTAGTACGCTTGCCGATGATTTGGAACGCCTTATGCAGATTGTGTGAGCTTTTTAGTATCGCCTACCCATCCCGCAAAGAGCCGTCCAGAAAGACGGCGCAGTCAAACTCGTAATCATCTTTTTCAGAGGAAATACCGATGTCTCCGAGTATCTCTTGTACGCGCATACAACGCCTTAAAATATTGCAGCGTTCACGGTACTCGTGTATTCCTTCCTCGTCAAAAACGGCATCAATGTCTTGCTGGGAAGTGCAGGTATTGAGCTTTTCAAGAATCCGGTTATCAGCTTCACTTAACGGCTTTTTTACCAATCTTAACTTTTCATAGAAGGGAGTAAGCCGCCAATAGCCGGTGATAAAATGACAGAGCGTAAATTCATACAACTGCTCATCTGTCGGATGCGTTGAGGGGCTAAAAAAATAAGCCGGCGCATACATCGCATAGGTCAAGTACCGCTGCTTTTCTGCAATATCGGTAATCCTAAACCGATTAAAAGTATCTTCTATCTGCTCTTTGTTTTTGCATTCCCGTAATGCGCCGATGATGCGCTTGTCAAAAGTCATTTATGTTATTCCTTAATAATATTTAGGAAAGATATGCCCTTACATCCAAAATAAAGAACTTTGATTTTTTAATGGTAAGGGCATTCCGTTTATACATCGTAGTTCAAACTTCCTTATTGCAACATAAAACCGTATAGCAGCTGTCAAGTATTCCTTTACAACTGCTATTTTTTTATCAACCTCTAGGGAGGGTGGAAAAGGCTGAACTTATATTTTAAAAAGTATTTCATGCCTGTTATTACTCCGATGATTATCAGAGCTGCAGAAAGTGTTATAACGGCAATCATCCGCCGGTGTAGTTTGTCTTTTTGTTCGTCAATTAGGGCTTGCTTTTCCGCTATTGTTTCGGCAGCCTCTAGCTCGTATGCGTTGTAAGATTGCCGCAAGGCTTTCAAGGTTTGTCTCTCCGTCTGTAATTGACTGTTTAAGCTGTTCGCTGTGCTCTCGGCTTGCTGCAATTTCTCGGTTAAGCTGCTCGCTTTCCTCTCTTGCACTCTCAAGCGTTCTGTTAAGACGTTCGCCTGCAATAGCAGATTCTGTCTGCTTACCCTCAAGCTCTCCGATATGCTCTCTAACTGCTGCATCTCCGTTTCCGTTACCGTATACTGAAGCTCTTGTGCAACAGCCGGAAAGAGACAGAAGCACAAGAGTGATAATAAAAATAATCCATCTTTTTTCATTCACTTTTCCCACTCTCTTATGTGTATCGCGGTATTTTTAAAAATATTATACAATTGCTCCGACATTCCAAATCTCTTTTTATTTATTTCAAGAGAGATAAACATATTACCATCAGCATGACGTTCGCTTGTAGCCTTCCAATCAAAAAACATTTCAACCAAATCGACAAGCGTAAAATCATCTATCCCGTTTTTATAATGTTCAGGATGATGAGAATTGTTTTCATAATGATGTTTAAGCGCCGGTTTTAATTCATCAAGAGCCTTTTTATACTCATTGCTACCATACGTCAGCCCTTTTAATAAGGGAGTCATTTTATCAAACAGCGGCTTTTCCGGTTCTTGAAGTTTTGAATTGTCATGCTTTATTGCTCTATCAATAACTTCTTTTGTAAACTGTAAAAGTAATTCGTTTACTCTTTTGATATGAAGAACAGTCTCTTTTGTAGAGTCATAATTCATAAGTTGCCATGATATGTATTCTTTCTCACGCTCTTTTGCGCATTTTTTTAATGATTGAATTGCCTGTGGCAGATATTCATAGGTGATGGTCATTTCGCTATCTTTTCCTCAAAAAACCCAAAATCCGCGCATAGCCCCATGAAGCGACGTGCGCGCCTGTCTGTTTAAAGCCGTCCTGCTCAAAGACTGCTATCTCTTCGGAACTTGCATCAAGCACGATTGCAACATGTCCGTATTTATTGCTTTTAGTCGGCGAGAAGATAACGACGTCTCCCGCTTCCGGTTTCCCACCGGCGTATACGAGCTTATCGAAATACTTTTGCTCAAGCGGCATTTCTTCATACTTGGTATAAAGCTCTGAAGCGCCGACTACTCCGCCGGTATGCGGGATGTTTAACACGTCCTTGCAATACTGCCTGAACACATCAACGCATTGCGCTCCATAATGCCCGTCATAGTCAATCTTTTTGCCGTTGTATTTTTCTACAAACTGCTGCAGTGTCATGTATGCCTCCTTGTCTTTACAACTCTATGCCTAACGCTTTCAGATATCCGATATTCTTTTTAATGGGATAATCAATACAGATTTCTTTGTACTCCGATAAGAGGAACGCTGATTGTTCAGCTTTGTACATAGCGATTTTTTCTTTAATGCGACGAGCGATAATGCGTATCATCTCATCTGCCCACTCGTTGACGATTGTTTCTATTTGCGGTGCGATTTCTTTCCATGAAGGATACTGTTCCGTGCCGCATGGTACGGCAGGGAGTTTATGTAAAAAGGCTTTATAATCCTGTTCGATAAAATAGAGAATGTCAGCGATATAGCCTTTACGCTCTGTTGCCGTCAGCCGCTCCCGCATACAGTTATAGTCTACACGTTCTTGCAGCACGTCTTTTACCAACTCAACACAAGAGAGCATCGGCATCTCGCATTTAACGAAGGGTAAAAAGATTTCTTTAATGGTGCCGTTAATGCGGCGAATTACCCGCCGCTCGTCTGCCTTTGTTTTTTCATCAATTTCTCCAGAGAGCCGAAACAATTTCTTGCGGTACTCTTCATCGTGCAGCCGGTCTTTTTCTTTCTTTTCTATATCCGTTTTGAATAGCTCCAATTTATCATCAACATTTTTTTCAATGTCTCCAACGATAAGTTTTTTATCCCCGGCTCCCAGCTGTATGCCCTTTTTAAGGAGCTTATTGAGTAACAGAAAAATGAGGACGGCAATAAACACGATTGCCGCAATGCCAAGGACTAACACACTGGTAGGTAATTTCTCTATAGCCATAAAACGCTGCCTTCTTGAATAATTTTGTACCACCAGCATAGAGGAAACGCAGTGCGTAACGCAAATCAGCAGGGATAAAAAGTATGTTGGTTAAAATATTTTTATTTTTTTATGCGTAAAATTTGTGTTACGCACCCCCAATTATTTACAATACAGACCGTACCACAAAAAGAGGTGATGACATGGGAAAGTCTGGAAAAAACACATATACGCAAAAACCACTTTTTACCGATCACACGCAAACTCCGTTTGTATCGATTGAGGCTGTCGGTGAAATGCTTTCCGAAGCGGAAGCAAAGACAATACTGAGCCGCATCCGCTTAAATCCGCTTGCGACACCTGAAATGATTGCAGCGCTTAAAGGGGATACCGATCCGCTCGATTGTATTTTTGCCGTTGAATATCGAAAAAGCAAAAGCGGCGTTGAATATCTCGATGCTGCGTATGAACACATTGTCGAAACGATTTTGACCAGTACGGTTTTTATTCCTTCCGGCTATGGGCATCAGTCGCAAGAAGCATTTTTCTATGAAGGACGTGAGATATACGGAACGGTTATCGGCGCACTACTCGATAAAGAAGCAGGGAAAGTCTATTACCGCATTATTCCTGATAAGGGAGAACACGCGGAAAAAATTCGCAGGTGGCTCAAGAACAAACAAATCAATGCGGTGTCTATTTGGGGGATTCCGACGTATGCGGATGAAAGGAAAAAGACGGTCATTGATTATGCGCTCCGCTCGGTAGACTTTGTGCCGCCCTTGTCTGAAGGGCAGCATAATGAAAGCGCAATCGGACAGATGGCGGGTATGAGCTTTAATGAGCAGGAAAGAAAAATCCGCGATGCCTTGCGAGAGAAATACGCCGACTATGTTTTTACGGAAGATTTTTATGATGATTATGTCATCGGAGAATATGACAATCAGCTGTATAAAATTCCATACAGCATACAAAATAATACGGTTATATTCGGGGCGGCTCAAAAAGTGCGCCGCGTTGTTGAATATAAACACGAGGAGGAAGAAATGGAACTTGCAAGCATAACAAACGATGAGCTTACGGCAGAGATTGCACGGAGAACAAAAAACGGGCTTTTGTCTGCTCAAGCTGTTGCAGGAGAGATGGGAGTAAAACTCGAAGATGCCCAAAAGATGAAAGACTTAGAAGCTGCTTCAAGTGAACTTGCTGAACTCAAAAAAGCTGCCGGAGAAATGGCGGTTAGTGATGCTATCAACTTTGCAAAAAAAGCGAAGGAAGAAGAAAAAGCGGAGGCGGCAAAAAAAGCATTTGGAGAAATGGTCGAGGTGGTGAAGGCAGAAAAAGGCTTAACCAAAGACGGTAAGCCCTTCGGTGAAATGGCGGTGTTGGTGGATAAATTCTGTCATTTTGAAGTCGGTATGAGTAAAGCGCAGATTGCCGGAGAAATGGATCGCGTAATGAATGATTCGGACATTCAAAGGCTCGTACAAGGGAAAACCGCAACCGCACCGGTTGGGCAGATGGCAGTGGCTGGCGCAAAAAGTGAGCCGGAAGTATACAGAATTTAAACGAGGAGGTGTGCTATGACGGGAGAACACAGACTTTTATCAGTCAATAAAACGGTTGCAATCGCAGATGTAACCATTCCCGCAGGAGGAGCGCAGACGCTTGATAATCACGGTATTGTCTTTGTTGGAGAGCGCGCGGGGGTTGTGCTGCAAAAAGAAGCCGGCAATCAAGTAACGGTATCTTTTGACACGCAGCGGGAATGGACAACGGAAAGCTACGATAGCGCCAATTTGCCGAAAATCGGCGAAAAGGTATATCTCGGCGCTTCGGACGGCAAGCTCACGAAAACCGCATCGGGCAATAAGCTCGTTGGTTACTACTGGGGAACCATTGGGGGCGCGGCGCTTTTTTCGCTGCACGCATAAAAGCAGAGTGTACATAACGAGAAGGAGAAAAAAACAATGGAATTTGTATCACATGAAACAATCCGTATGAAAAATGCTGCGGAGAAAAAACAGATGGCGCTTCAATACCGTGCGCCGAATGTACCTGCCGGTGAGATGGCAATAGAAGATACCGGCGCCGGTACGCGCGCTGAAATCTTTACGAGGGAAATGCTTACGCGGGCGGTTGGCTTACCTTCAGGGGAAATGATAAGCACAGAGGATTTGGAGAAGTTTGCAAAGCAAGCCGTCCTTGACGTATCGCTTGGTATGGCAGAGCATCCTGCCCTTTATTCCTTCATTTACGAAGAAATTAAAAACGCCGATTTTCCCCGCACAATCAAAGTGATGGAGCTTATCGGAATGCGCGCGGCATTCGGTGTTACCAACGATGGGGAAAGCGTGCCGATGGCTGATTTCAAATTCGGTAAGCTCGATACGGTTGATTTTAAGACATTCGCAGCCGGTTATTCCATCTCACGCGGCTGGGTAAGCTTCAATGAATTTTGGAAATTGCCGCAAGCGTCAAAAGCGCTCGGTATTGCGCATAATGCCATTCTTGATCATCTGCACCTGTCGCCGATTATTACGCATTCGTATACCGGAGATGCTGTTACCAATAAGGTAACAAGCGGCAGTACCGACCTTGAGAATGTATGGCTTACGCTTCGGCAAGGGCTTAAAGATGCCCTCAAGCGCACCAATGCAGCAGGCTATCGGATTCGTCCGACTATCGCCCTCTGTAATTCAGCGACAGCGATGGATGTAGAAGCGGCAATCAAAGGCTTATTGCAAAAAGGTACGCAACTGGGGCAGCTTGCGCAGATTCAGAGCGTTTTAAGTTATGACGGCTGGACGGGTGAAGTCGGCGGAATTAAATACGAGTTTAAAGCTCCGGCTGATAACGAAGTGTATTTAATCGTTCCAAAGCGGTCGTTTAAGGCGCTCGTAAAAGAAGATTTAACGCACCTTGAACAGCGGGGAAACATTCTCACCCTTTCTGAATTGGATGTTGTCGAAACCTTTACCCGTTGCGCGGTTGCCGGTGTTGCAGATGCCGTGCATAAGGTAAAGCTCGCATAAGGTTTTAAAGAGAGAGATGCACCGTTTGTTTCGTCTCTCTCTTTGATGATAGATCGAGGAGATGATATGGGAAGTGAAAATATTACCTTACGCATAATGAAAACCGCCAACGGCTGGTATGTTGAGCATGAGGCAAGTGATGCAACGAACAGTTATGCCGTTGAAGGAGATGCGTGGGAAGCGCTCAATCCTGCGCTTGCGGGAACTTTTGAAACGCCGTTTAAAGCGCCGGAAGAAAACGAAAGCGGCGCTCAAAAGCCGAAGATAAGCGAATTAAAAGCAAAGATCAAAACGCTTGAAGCAGCGGAAAAAGAGTTAGACGACTTGAAAGAAGCAGCGGGCGGGATTGATATTTTGCAGGCGATTGAAAGCGCAAAGAAAGCGCAAGCGCACACCAATCCGTAAACAGAGAAGGGAGATAGCAGCGCATGATTATCACCGAAGAGCTGATACAAAGAATCCGCACCCTGCTTAACGAAGCAATACCGAACGGGGGCAGCGAAGAAGATACGCATTTTTCTACGCTTGATTTAACGATCACATTGCAGATGTCAGAAAGTGAAAATCATGCGCTCTACCTGTTATGGACGCAAAAAGCAGGAATTGTTCAAAGGGATGCAGGGGAGATAAAAAGCATCAATGCAGGCGGAGAATCAATAGAAAAATACACCGCCGCCGATTATGTGGGGCTTTGTCTTAAAACTGCGCAAGGGTATAAAGAGGCATGGGAAGCGGAGCGAAAAAACGCAGGGGCTTCTTTTTTAATCTGTAGCAAAAAAGATGATGATGAGGCGGCGTTATGGTAAATACAGTCAACCAATTACGGAAAGACACGGAAAGTATTATCGATGTGAACCCGTCTCTTCTTTTCTTTATCCGCCGTGAAAGAGAAAAAAATGAATACGGCAACGTAAGGGAAGGAGAAAAGCGAACGGAAATACAGCGGGTTCGGATTGCAGAAATTTCACACAGCGAAACCGACCGGCTTTTGCAAGAAGGATTGTTGAAAACGCATATCGTCAATATCACCGCGCCTCACGATGCGGATATTCAAGCAGGCGACTTATTCGATTTTCAAGGCAGCCGGTATGCAGTCGTTTTTATCCGAAAGATCACTATCGGCGGGTATGCGCCGGAGAATGCCTACAAGATGTCAGGTAGAGCAAAAGAGATACAGGAGGCAGCCGAATGAGAGGGATGGAGGCGGTTTTTGAGCGGTTAGAAAGCATCACCAAAGAAATGCTGAATGATTGCGAGATGGTTGCCTGTGAAACCGCTGCCAGTATGGAGCGGTATGCGAAAGAAAACCGCGTATGGACTGATCGAACAGGCGATGCCCGCAAGGGATTACGCGGCATTGCATTCCGCTCTTCACAGGCAATATCGGCAGGGATTTATCAGGATATGTACGGTAAGAGCGGAAAAGAATATGGCTACTACCTTGAAAACGGAAAGCGGATATTAACAGGCGGTGTAACGTTCGGCGAAAAGTACGGAATTTTAAAGCCGACGCGGAACGCTCATGCCGGTATGTTTTTTGACGGTATCGAAAAAGCATGCGGACAAGTACTCAAGCGGCAATAGCACTATTAAGGAAAAGTAATAATGCGAAGTGCGCTGTATGCGGAACTGACAAAACTTTATCCGGTGTATTACATCGGCAACGTCGAAAAGACGGCAAAAAAGCCGTTTCTTATCTTGCAGTTTGAACATGGCATTAAAACGCGGCTTGGAAGCTGGAATATGGTTACTGTGAGTGTCTATGCACCGGCGGGAGATTTTGAACTGCTTGATACCGCTTGTGAAAAAGTCATTACCGCATTGGACGGGAAGCATCTAAAACGGATCAGCAACAACGGTGTTTTTTTAGTGCAATATGTTGATTGCTCAAGCGACCTCATAGAGGATTCTCTTGGCGCAATTTCAAAACAGCTCAATTTTAAAATCCCCGTTTTCGGCGGAGATTTTATGTAGATAAAATGGAGGTTAAAAGACTGATGGAAAAGAAAAACGAATACGGGTATTCAATCGGACAGATGCAGGCGGCGCATCTGAATGCTGATAAAAGCTGGCCGTCTCCCAATGACTGGGAAGATACCAATCCACAGACCGGAGAGGTGAGAAAGCATCGGGGTGGACTTGTCGGTAAAATAGGACCGTTCAACATTGACGGCTGGACGGGGGACGATTTAAAGCTGACGGTTCTGTACGGCACCAAAACGGAAACCTTTACCTTTGCCTCGACTGCTGCGGATAAAAAAGCGGTCAGTGTTGCTGATATGGCAAAAGACTTCAACACTGCCTTTACTGCGCTCAAGCCGAAAGGAATAAAACTCAAGGCAGCTAAGACGGTTATCGGAGCCGATTACGATGCAGAGTATCTTAAAATCACCACGAAGACAGCAGGAGATTTACCGTTTTTTGCGCCAATTGGGTTTCAAGGGAAACTCGCCGAATTACTCGGTATTGTCGGCTATGTTTCAACCAAAGAAGCAAAGAGCTTCAAAGACGATTTCGAGAAAGAAAGCGGTAAAACGGTTGATGCGACAAGCGGACACGGAATCCGCTGTACAGTAAAAGAAGCGGATAAAATAAAAGGGGTCAATATTACCGCTTCTTTTGCAAGCCTGCCGAATAAGTTTTTTGCCCTTGTTACCGGCAACACGTACAACGAGGAAACGGGAGAGCTGTATATTGACAATCCCGGAAACCCGCCGCTTGTTACCTTCCGCTACTTCGTAGAGCAGTACGAAAAGGGGCAAAACACAAAAGGCAGTTACGCCCGCGTCAAAGCGGTTATCTTCCCTTCGTGCCAAACAACGCCGACAGGAAGCGAAGCAAGTGAAGATGCTTTTGGCGCTGTCGAACTGCAAGGCTCCGGCGGGGAAAATAAGCGCAGCAATTTACCGTTAAAGTTTATCAAAGAAATTTCGCTTGCTGACTACACACAGTACGTACAAGGGTAAAACAAATTATCAGCCCGTCTATTGTTGCGGCGGGCTTCAATCCACTGCTAAAGGCAAACAAGAGCAAAGGAGTTTTACGAGATCGCTATGTTTGAAAGAATACAATCATTTTTCACTAAGGCAAGCAGAAACCGCGCAATCAAAACAGCCATCGAAGAAGCAACAAAAGTGCCTGAAAATGAAGCCCAGCGTCTTGCCCTTGCTACCTGTGAATGGGTGGAGCTTTTATGGAATGGAACGAAGCAAAAGTTTTTTATTCACAAAACGAATTTTCAAGAGCTTTTAACCTGCGGGAGTTTCCCGAATATTTTATACAAGTTTGTCAACGGAGTAAGTGAATCCATCGGCGCAAAAGATTTAAAAGTATCGGAAATTGACCTTAAAAAGATGAAAGAGGAAGAAGATGAATTCCTCGTTGAACTTGCAAAAAAAAGCATGGTAACTCCGACGTATCAGGAATGTTACGACGCTATTTTGAACATTCGCGGTATCAGTGAAAGCAGCCTCAACGATGTTATCCCGAAAGATTTTTTAAGCGATCTTTTTCTTTTCTACCTTACCGATTGGGAGCAAGCCGTAAAAAAAAACTTGGACGCGTTCAATTCGCCCGCTTCGGCAGGCTCGCAAAATACTACAGATGCAAGCCAAGCAGCTACATAAAAGGCTTAAACGAGTTTGAAGCCTTTTTATTTGATGAAGCCTGCCTCGTTGCTGTTGAAGGAGAAAATCAGCAGCGGGAAGAAAAAGAGAAAGCTCAGAAAGTGAAAGAAAAAAGAGAGAAACAATTTCAAAAAGATATGGCAGAGACCTTTGCAGAGGATGATACATAAAACGGGTTAGGTAAATGGGACAGAGTTTAGGCGAACTGTATGCGGAATTAGCATTAAAAACAGACAAGCTTCAAAAAGGGATTAGTGAATCCAATCGATCGCTTGCAAAGCTCGAGCAGGATATTGATAAGACAGTAGAAAGTATCAATGCGAAGCTCGCTGCTATCGGTACCGCTCTTTCTGCCAGTGTAACACTCCCTTTAACATTACTCGGAAAAGCCGCGCTCGATACCTTTACGAATTTTGAACAGTCCATGCAGAATACTTTTTCTGTTATGGGGGCAACAGCGTCCGAAATGGAAGCCTTGCGAAAGAAAGCGGAAAACATGGGAGCGAGTACCCGCTTTAGTGCAAGCCAAGCTGCCGATGCCCTCTATAGCTTAGGTTCAGCAGGACAAACAGCTGCACAAGCTATGAACAGCCTCGACGGTGTGTTGCAGCTTGCAGGGGCTACGGGGAGTGATTTAGCCTTTACCTCAAGCACGATTGCTTCAACTCTTTCGCAGTTTCATCTCAGTGCAGAAAAGTCAGCGCACATTGCTGACGTGTTTTCATTGGCTATCAGTAAAAGCCAAGCAAATATGACAAAGCTCTCGTATTCAATGAAGTATGTCGGACCCGTCGCTGCCGGTTTGGGGGTGAGTCTTGAAGCGTCAACTGCTGCCCTTATGCGCCTTTACAATACCGGTTTCGGAGGAGAGCAGGCTGGCACTATTTTACGATCCGGTTTACAAAAGTTAGCCAGCGGTACGGATGATGTCAAAAAGAAACTGGAAGCGTTAGGAGTAAGTTACGATGAGGTAAACCCGAAAACAAATAACCTTGCCGACATTATCCAGCGGCTGAAAGATGCGAACATTGATGTTGCAAAGTCAAGTGAGTTATTCGGGGAAGCGGCGGCCGCCGGTATGCAAGCGCTTATCGAAGGCGGCGGGGATGCTATCCGCACGATGGACGGCTTACTGCAAGCATCCGATGGAGCGGCAAAGAAGATGCAGGATATTCAAAACGCTTCTTTTGCCAATACGAAGGCAGAACTTTCAAGCGCTTTTGAAGCCGTTCAAATTACCCTCACCTCAAACATCATCCCTGCGGTTGATACATTTGCAAAAGGCATTACCCGCGTTTTACAGGCTGTCAATGAACTGCCGGTCGGCGTTCAAATCTCCGGTACGGCGTTTGCCGCGCTTGCCGCCGCTGCCGGTCCCTTACTCCTTGTTGCAGTCGGTATTAAAAAGATACAGGCTGAGATGGTGCAGCTGAACCTTGTCATGTCAGCTAACCCGATTATAGCATGGGGTGCTGCCGTTGCCGCCGCCGGCGCTATTGCCCTCGGTATTATTGCGCAAGTGAAAAAAGCACATGAAGATGCGATGCGGCATGCCGAACGGCAGCTTGAACAAGCAAAAGCCCTTGCCTCCGATGCGCTGCAAAGTGGAGATAAAGGGCGGAATATCCAAGAGCTATTAGGAAAGTATGATAGTCTGAAGGGAAAAATACACGATAGTAAAGAAGCGCAAAGTCAATTTAATAGCGTTATCGAACAGCTTGCACAGGTTGTACCCGGCGCGCAAGGGGCATTGCAAGCACAAGGAGAAAGCCTTGAGCAGTTTGTTATTAAAGCCCGCAACGCCGCACGCGAAGCGTTAGAGCTTGAGAAAACGAAAAATGAGCGGGCGCTGATCTTGTCCAAAAGAGCAGCGAATGAAGCGCAAAAATATGTGAGTGAACATGAATCAAAGCTGGAGCATTCTTTTAAGACATATAGCCAAGACCTCTATCGCGCAAACAAATATGAACATATTTTAGAACAGTTTAAGACGGCGCAGCTGCAAGGAGAAAAAGAGCAGCAAGCAGCGATAACAGCGTTAAAGGAAATAGAACATTTTATCAAAAAAGATGCCGGAGACGGATTTAGCTTTGCTTCCTTTTCTGATGCTTTCGGCTCATTGCAAGCGCTTATTCAGTGGAATACAAAAAAACTGTCAAAAGATGAAAAAGCCTTGCTGGAACAGCAGCGGCTGCTCGATGAACAAAAAGCAATTCTCACAGAATCGAAGAACTTACAGCTTAAAATAGAAACAGGGGCTGCTGCGCTTAAACAGCTCGATAGCGCTACTCCCAAACAAAAGAAGCACGATGAAGAGCTTGCCCGTCTTGCGAAAGAATGGGAAGCGGAAAAGAAAATCATCGATGAGAAAAATCGCTATGCGCAAAAGATGGGAGAAAGTTTCAGTGTCCCTCAAGAGCGGATAAAATTTTTACAAGCAAAATTAAAAGAACTCATTGCCATAAAACCGGAAGATATTGATACGATTTTCACCCTCGACTCCAAAGGCTTACAACAATATTTTGATGCGATAGCCCAAGAACAGGCGAAGCTGGAAAAAGGAAAGGGAACGAAAAAAACAAGTAATAAGGAAAAAGATACTTCTTACCAAGCGCAAATAGCAGAACTCGATAAGTTCTATCAAGAAAAACTCGCAAAAGCAAAAGAATACGGGCAATCCAGCCTTGCCGTTGAAAAGGAGTATCAGGAAAAACGGCTTGCACTTATCGAACAATTTATTAAAGAAGAAGATAAGAAAAAAGGAGCGGGTAAAGGGATAGGCGTTGAAACAAAAAGCGCAGCAACCAATGAGAAAGGTTCCGGCGTAACGCTCGGCGATGAGCTTACCAAAACCAAGCTGATGAGTGATGCTTTTGGGCGCTATCAAGCACAGCAAAAGGAATTACAAGCAGAGCTTAAAAAAACGCAAGAAGAAATAATCGCTACGCACGATAAAATTGCAAAGACAAAAGCGCTGCTTGAAGCAGCGAAAAAAAACAACACAAGTGGAAGAGAAATAAAAACGCTTAATCAAGATTTACAGGCAATGCAAGCCTATTTTCAACAGTTGGAAGAAAAAGCACAAAACATACGGGTAGAGATAAACGAAGCCGAATTATCATTTTCAAATATAAAAAGCGGACTGAACGATATTGAAAAAATCGGTAAATCAAAACTTCAAATACAGCTTATCAATATCGAAGAAGAAAGAAAACGGCTTTTAAAAATTATTGAAGAAAATAGGCGGGCAAAAATAGCAGCGGCAAAAGACAATGCCGAAGAAATAGCAAGAATAGAAGCGGATGCAAAAAAACAACAAAATACCGTGAATAAAGACGCTGATAGGCAACAACAAGACGCAAAAGCGGCTGCCGCTAACGCATACGTACAAGGCGGCATAGGTATTGCTAAATCTCTTACCAAAGTAATAGCAGACTCTATCGAGCAAGGTGGACTTGATGGTTTTGCCGCTTTACAAGCAAGCTCTGAAATTCTTGACCAAATAGGCAATATGGTAGGAGATGCTACCGCTCAAGCAGTTATAAAATCTGTAGCAGCGGCAATCGAAATAACGGGGATGATATTAAAAGCCGTCAGCGCCGCAAATGTGAAAGCATTTGAAAAAGAAGTACAGACAATTGTTGATAGCACTAAAAAAAACGCCGATGAAGCGGCACAAAAAATAGTAGATGATATTCATAAAAGCATTGTCGATCAAAGCCAAGCGCCGATGAAAGAAGCGGCAACTTCACTATTACAAGCAATTACAAACGGGTTTCAAAGCGGGGACTTTACCAATTTTTCAAAATCTATTGACGACATAATTAAAAAATTGGTCGTTGAGAAAATGGTTATGTTTTCAGGATTGCAGGGTGCCATTGAAAAGTTAGTGAATAATATGTTTAGCGGGTTTAAAGGATCGGGTGCGCAGCAGATAAACGCACTAAAACAAGAGCAAGAACCGTTAAAACAAGAAATGGAGGCGACGAAAAAAGAATACGATGCGTATCAAAAATTAGTACGCCTCCGTGATGAAGGGATACGGCAGCAATCATTATGGTATCATCAAAGAACAGGGCATTATGCCGGTCTGTGGGAAAAAGATGTCAAAAAAGAGGTTACAAAATTAAATGGTGAAATTGCAAAACTTGAAGGAACCGCCGCCCGATATAAAGCAGCTCAAGAGAAATTAGCTAACCTGAATGAACAAATAAAAGCGATCAATCCGAATGAAAAAGCTGATTTAACGCAAATAAAAAAAATGGACAAGGATGAATTAAAACGCCTTGCAGAAGAATACGGTGAGCCTATTAAAGAACTTTTTAAAATGCTCGGTGTCGATACTGGGGAAGGTTTTCAAAAAGCGCTTACGGATAGTATGTCCAGTGCGCTCACATCCTCGTTAGGAGATGCTGCCTATAACGCCGACTGGGGTAGTTTCAAAAAATCGTTTGCCGCTGAAATGAAAAAAGCGATTATTCAATCTGCTATGCAAAGCGCCGGTATTAAGGCAAAAGTAGACAGCCTTATTCAAGGAATTTTAGCTGACGGTAAGGTTACATCGGAAGAAGTAAACGGTACTATCAACGCATTAAAGCCCCTGTATGACCGCCTTGAAAAAATGATGGCGGAAGTTGCAGGAACAACCAAAGCATTAGAAGGCGGCGTAGAGGTAAAAACACAGGCTGCCGGTACTATTATTCAACAGCTTTCAGGGGCGGATAGAGATGTTTTACTCGAAGCCATTAAAAACGGCTTTTCAACTATCAATCAAAGCATTGACTTAAAAGATGCAACCATCCAACACTTAGCGGCAACACAGATCATCATCAACGCCGTTACCTTTAACTCGTATAACGGCACGGTCAATATTTATGCAGATAAAGCGATCAGTTTACAAGACTTGGTACAAGAAATCACCAAAGAAATGATAGCAAGGGGGTAGCCTTATGAGAATATTCGACGGACAAACAGAGCTTTCTATCCCGCAATGGATTACCGTCTCCGCAAGTACGCTATCGGTAAAAACACATACCGGAAAAGTAAACGGACTGCACGGAGATCGATTGGCAGGCGATGAATATTACTCCCCACGGGTTCTTAAATGCTCCGGTACGATTATCACCGATGATTATCCGCTCGTTGAAAGGGAACGCTCACGCCTCTATGATATGTTAGCAGGGCGGCTTTTACGGGTGTACCGTGATGACGGTGATGATCTGTTCTATGAGTGTATACTGGACGGGCAAATAAACAGCAGTTACTACAACGGACAAGCTATTTCAAAAGCCTTTGCTATCAGCTTTAACCTTAAAACTCTCCAGCCTTTTGGGTATAGCCGCCGTATGTTGAAAACAAACAGGATATGCGAGAAAAAAAAGATAGTACGAGGCGGCAATGCTATAGTCTATCCAACCGTCTTTTTTTGCGGACAAAAACGCTATGACAAAGAGCTGTTAGTCTGTAACGGGCGCAGCATTGCACTAAAAAATCCGGTGTATTTGCGTAACGATGAAAGTTTGTTTTATAGTCAATGCCGCCTGTACATAAACCGTAACGGCACAAGTGAGCATATCGGCATGGATAGAAGCGGGGAGGCAAAAGCGGCAAAACACCTTATTGATATATCAGCATATATGACAGATGCAGGTATTACGCTGCCGCTGTATTTGAATGCGGGAGTAAATGAACTGTCCTATCACTCAGGCGGTACGTGCATTGTGTTATACCACGATGTGTATAAATGATTGGGAAAAAGTAAGGAGGAAAAGAGCAATGATTCAAGAACTTTTAGCACGGGCTGCGGAAGATTTAACCGTTGCCCTTAATAATTTTGAACATGCAAGAAAAGAGCTGACTGATGATGAACTTGCAGCATTCAAGGAAGTTTGCCGCAAAGCAAAAGAGGCGGTACAGGAAGCATTGCAGGCGGCAAACGGGGCGCTGGATACTAAAACGGCACAAACCATACAGCACATTGAAACGCTGCTTACCCAAAGCCAACAAGCTATAGAAAGTAAAGTTATTGAAGCAAAGCAAGACGTCGATACCAAAGTCCAGCAGTGGATGACCAGCATCGACGAAAAGGTTGCGCAAGCTGGTACCGCCATAACTGGCAAGGTCGATAAGGCAAAGCAAGACGTTGATACCAAAGTCCAGCAGGGGATGACCAGCATCGACGAAAAAACTGCACAAGGCGTTGCAGTAGTCGGTACAAAAGAGCAAGAGGCAAAACAAAGTATTCAAAATTTTCTTGACGGCTTAGTGACACAGAATAAAGAAATTTCTATTGAAAATGCAGGTTGGAAAGGCTTTTTACGCCCTTGTAGTAACGGCGTGGAGTTTGCACTCGAACAAAACGGGGAGAAAAAGTTTTATACTAAAATAGATAACGGTTTAGTTGACTTGTACATAAAAGGTTCAATCCATGTTGAAAATACCATTGAGCGGTGGACTAAACGAAATATACCGCAGGAAAGCAGGCTCCGTCATGTCTATTATGCCAATGGTACATGGGTTGCGGTGGGGCAGAATGGCATTCTCACGTCAACAGACGGTGTGAATTGGATAAAGCAAAACAGCCCGCAGGACGTCTTTCTCCATCATGTCTATTATGCCAATAGTACATGGGTTGCGGTGGGGCAGAATGGCATTCTCACGTCAACAGACGGTGTGAATTGGATAAAGCAAAACAGCAAACGGACAGACTTTATCCGGTCTGCCTATTATGCCAATGGTATATGTGTATGTGTGGGGGATAGTGACATTCTCACGTCAACAGACGGTGTGAATTGGATAAAGCAAAACAGCCCGCAGGAAAGCTGGCTCCATCATGTCTATTATGCCAATAGTACATGGGTTGTGGTGGGGGATAAAGACCTTCTCACGTCAACAGACAGTGTGAATTGGATAAAGCAAAACAGCCCGCAGACAGACTTGCTCCAGTCTGTCTGTTATGCCAATGGTATATGGGTTGTGGTGGGGGATAGTGACATTCTCACGTCAACAGA
>NZ_JBQNBW010000046.1:0-21511 GCF_052169735.1 Treponema sp. | reverse complement strand
TTCTTTTTGTGCTACTATCAACTTGGTTCATCTGTCCCTCCTATTATCCTTGATAGCCTAATTTCACAGTATAATGGTTTTTCGGTTCGTCGTGGAGAGCCGCTGCGACCCGCCATAAGATTTGGGGCGATGCATATAAGAATAATAGTACTAAGCGTGTTGCCTTCCGAGTACAGATGCAGCGTAAAGCCGAAAGCTTTCTTGCGGACTACACAGACACAACACCGCCGGAAGAGATACACCTTAAAAACATAGCAGCCCTAAAAACTTTGTCCAAAGAGCTGGGCAATGAGTTAACGCTCGGCAGTGTGCAAAAGCTGTTTAATCTGCTCTGCAAGTATTATTGGTGTGCGGGTTTTATACAAGAGCCGCCGCACCTGCCCGTAGACAGGATCATGCTGCAAAGCATTAAATCAAAACAGGCGTGGACAAAGTTTGACAATATGGAAGAATACAAAGAAATCATCGCTGCCTTCAGAAAAAAAATCGCGGAAGAGGGATACAAGTCCTTAGCACAATGGGAATTGACCGTCTGGAATGCAGCAGAAAAGAAAGAAGAAGACATAGAATAAAAGAGGTAGCGTGCAAAAACACCGCCGATGTTTGGAATAACTGCCATCCGTGGTAGTTCTGATATGTTGAGTCGTGGCATGGATGCCGCTGGTTTCCCGCAGCAACAGCTCCGCAGTGAACTATTTATAAAAAATTGTGAGTTTTTTAGCCAAAAGCGTATCCACAGGCTATATAGTTTGTAGGTGGCTATAAATGAACAACACACTTATTACATCCCTGCGGTTTACTGCCAGGAATGACTATGCGTTCAAAAAACTCTTTGGTACGAAGGAGAATAAGGACATTATGATTGAGTTTCTCTCCTTGGTTACTCAGTTAAGCAAAGATGATTTTGACGATGTATGCATCGAAAACAGTGAACAAATTCCACAATTTTATGATGAAAAAGCCGGACGGCTGGATATAAAAATTCGCTTAAACGATGGGCGTAAAATTGATGTTGAGCTGCAGAATACGTACTTCGATTATTATCCCAAGCGGAGTATTTTCTACTGCTCAAAATTGATCCATGAGCATTTTATGAGAGGGTTTCAGTATGAGCAGTTAAAAAAATGTATTGCCATCAATGTGCTGAATAGTCCGTTTAAGCAGAGCCGCAAGGTGCATTCGGTGTATCAGATACGGGAACGCGAAGATCAGACCCTTTTGGATGAGCTATTAGAGATTCATTTTTTAGACTTAACAAAGCTGCCGCAAGAGAATTTGACAACCTTAGAGAAATGGCTTATGTTTATCAAAACGGACAGCAAGGAGGTAAGGCAAATGTTAGCTCAAGAAAATCCGATAATGACTAAGGCAAATACCGTGATGGATATTTTTTATCTTGATGAACAGGAGCGAAAACGGTATGAAGCTGCCTGGGAGTATGAAAGTGACCGGCTTTCGATGATAAGCGAGTCTGAACGGAAAGGCCTTGAACGCGGTCTTGCGGAAGGCGAAGCCCATGGTTCCCGCCAAGCTAAACTCGAAACAGCAAAGAACCTCCTGCATATTGGGCTCTCTCGGGAAAATATCGCACAAGCAACCGGACTCTCTCAAGCAGAAATCGAAGCGTTGTAATCAACAACCCCGACGCAAGCGTCGGGGTATTAAAACCTCCGCACGAATAACAGATAAGGTGAAATGAAAAACTCGATACTGATTGGAACCACGGACATCCGTGTCCGTTCTAAAGGTACAAGACGCAAGCAAAAATTAACCGCAGGCACGGTAAAAATGTACGTCCTGTACATTTTTACCTACGTGTTTGCTGCGCAAACACGCTGCTGCGCAGAAACACCGCCATCCGTGGCAAGTTCAAAAATTGACTTCCTTGTCAATTTTTGAACGCGAGTTTTTGCTGTGCAAAAACGTCGCTATTGCGTGGAACCACGGACATCCCTGTCCGTTCTGAAATGCCTTTTGGAAATAGACGATGCAGATACAAGGAGTTAGGCAAAAAAGTACCGCAGGCGTATCTTTGATACGTTGAGGACACTTTTTTGCCGTACGACGCAGTAGATGCGTCGTATATTTGCAAAAGGACTCACTCTTTCCAGACTTGGAGAACCCCCGCCTGCCTCCCCAACTCTTCTATAAATTCATCAGAAGCCGGTACTTTCAGCTGTGCAGAACCCTTTACCTGATAGACTGTATCGTTATCGGTTATATGAATAAAAATATCGCAGTTTCCTTCTGCGCCGAACAAAAAATCTTTTAAGGGCTGCAGCTGTAAATCGGTTTCTATGAGCGGGTCAAGTTCAAGATGTACCTCTTTTATGGAGCGCTCCTTGAGCTCATCAATGCTTACCATCGATTCAACCAAAAAAGACGGGGTGTCGCGCGAGCAATCAACCTTTCCGATCAGCCCGCATACGGTTTCAGGGAGAATTTCGGTACGGTTTTCTTCCCACACCTTGGAAAAAAAGGTGAGGTCTATGGTACCGGTGCGGTCTTCAAAGGTGCCAAAGCCCATCCACTTGCCGTTTTTTGTTTGATAGGGGCGGATGCCTGTTATCATACCGACAATTGTATAAAGCTTTTCTTTTTGAGCCCGCCGGCAATTAATCAGCTCCAAGGTTGCTCCGCGGTCAATGGCTTTTTTATATTCATCCAGCGGATGCCCGGAAATATAAAATCCCATCAGTTCTTTTTCAATGCGGAGTTTCTCTTTTTGCGGCATATCAGCGACGGGACTAAAGGTAAAGTCAGAAAACTCTTTAATACCGGTGTCTTCAAAGAGACTTGCTTGTCCGACTGCGGTACCCGCTTTTTTTTGCGCACTAAATGCCATCGCAGCTTCAAGATTGTTCAAAAGCTCGGAACGATTTTGCCCCAGCTTGTCAAAGCAGCCCGTTTGGATCAGCACTTCGAGGTTCTTTTTATTGACGGTATGTAAATCTACGCGGTCAAGAAAGTCGATAAAGGATTTATATGAGCCATGGGCAGTACGCTCTGCAACAATATCCCGGGCTGCTTGCTCACCAACCCCCTTAATACCAAGCAAACCAAAGACAATAGCACCTTCGTGAACAGAAAAATATTCCTCCGAGGTATTGATGTCGGGAGCATGGAGGGCAAGCCCCATTTTATTCGCTTCGCTGATATATTCCGGCAGCTTATCTGTCGAAGTTATTTCGTTCGTAAGGTTCGCAGCCATAAATTCTGCTGGAAAGTTTGCTTTCAGATAGGCTGTTTGATAGGCAAGCACCGAATACGCAGCCGCATGGCTCTTATTGAATCCGTAACCGGCAAATGGAATCAGAATTTCAAAAATACGGTCGGCATCTTTTTCCTTAAAATTATTTTTTACCGCACCCTCTATAAACCGTGTCTTCTCCTTTTCCATTACTTCTTTTTTCTTTTTTCCCATAGCCCGTCTGAGTAAGTCCGCTTGCCCAAGGCTATAGCCGCCGATGCGCTGTGCTACCTGCATAACCTGCTCCTGGTAGACGATAACGCCGTAGGTCTCTGCCAATATATCTTCCAAACAGGGATCAGGGTATTGTATTTTTGACGGATCGAACTTCGATTCAATAAACTGATCGATATATGCCATCGGCCCGGGACGGTAGAGGGCGTTTAAAGCAATGAGGTCTTCAATCTTATCAGGCTTTGCACGTTTGAGGATATTCTGCATCCCCTGACTTTCAAATTGAAAGACTGCTGCGGATTTTCCTTCACCAAGGAGCTTAAAGGTTGCCGCATCCTGTTCATCAATCTTCTCAATGGAAAAGTCTGCATACTCACCGCCCCGTTTTTTGATCAGGTCTTCCGTATGCTTTATGAGTGTCAGCGTCTTGAGTCCGAGGAAGTCCATCTTGACCAAACCGCAATCTTCTATTAAATCCATCGTAAACTGCGAGGCGGTTTTGCCGGTTTTAGAGTCTTTATAGAGCGGTACATAGTCGGTCAGCTGTGTTTTACCAATTACAATACCGGCAGCGTGCAAACTGGTGTTCCGGTTGAGGTCTTCCAGTTTTTCCGCGATGGAAAAAAGCTCTGTGTACCGCGTGTCAGTACGCATCGCAGCAAGCTCTGGAATTTCTGCAAACGCTTTTTCAAAGGTGAGCTTAGGATCGGATGGCATCATTTTTGTGATGGCATTGACTTCTCCAAGCGGGATGTCTAAAACCCGCCCGACATCCTTGATTGCTGCCTTTGGTTTTAAAGTTCCGAATGTGATAATCTGCCCAACGCTGTCATCGCCGTATTTTCTACGAACGTAATCTATAACCTCCTGCCGCCGTTCGAAGCAAAAGTCAACGTCAAAGTCCGGCATGGAAACACGGTCTGGGTTTAGGAAGCGTTCAAATAGGAGTTTATACTTGAGCGGATCAATGTCAGTAATACGCATGGCGTAGGCAACGATGGAACCAGCCCCGGAACCGCGCCCCGGCCCTACCGGAATGCCGTGCTCTTTTGCCCAGTTGATAAAGTCCCATACAATCAAAAAATAGCCGACAAAGTCCATTTTCATAATAACACCGAGTTCATAGTCAGCCCGCTTGGTAATTTCTTCGGTAATGGTATTATAGCGTTTTTTTAAGCCTTCCTCCACGAGGTGACGGATATAGTCTTCCTTTGTATCAAATCCTTCCGGTATTTGATACACGGGAAGGAGCGGCCCCGGCTGAGGAATGACACAGTTACACTGTTCTGCAATCCGGCACGTGTTCAGCATCATTTCGGGATATTCCGGAAAGAGATTCGCCATTTCTTCTGCCGATTTAAGATAGAACTGATCGGTTTCAAACTTCATGCGCTTGGTATCGGATCGATTTTTTTTCATACCGATACAGAGAAGAATATCCTGCGCGGTAGCATCTTTCTGTTCAGCATAGTGGGCATCGTTGGTAACAACCATCGGTACACCGAGTTTACGGGCTGTTTCAATCAGAAGCGGCGCAACCCTGTCCTCATCGGCAAGACCGTGCTTTTGCACTTCGATAAAATAATTTTCCGTACCGAATATGCTGCGGTAACGCCGGACATGCGCCTCAGCCTCGGCTTGTTTCCCCTGCAACAGCAGTGTAGGCAATTCACCGGCAAGACAAGCAGAAAGGCAGATCAGATCCTCCGAATACTGTGCAAGCAGCTCTTCATCTACCCGAGGCTTGTAATACATACCTTCGGTATAGCCCTTTGAACACAGCACCATCAAATTCCGGTAGCCTGTTTCGCTTTTGGCAAGCAGGATAAGGTGGAAATACTTGCGGACACCGGTATTGGCATTATCCGGTTTGCTGAATCTGCTGCCATTTGCAACGTACACCTCACATCCGATAAGCGGCTTTATATCCTGCGCCTTGCATTCACGGAAAAAGCGTAACGCACCAAACATATTCCCATGGTCGGTAAGCGCAAGGGCTTTTTGCCCGAGGTTTTTAGCAGTTGTTACGAGTTTTTTTATAGAAGAAGCACCATCCAACAAGGAATAGTCGGAGTGCACATGTAAATGAACAAAATCTTGAGCCATAGAGGAAACTATAGCAAAAAAAATACTGCCTGATAAGGGGGATATGCGTAAGATTTTACTTAGATCGTAACGCGATTAAACATACCTGCTTACTGATAAATATATTCCCGCTCAGGCGGATCGATTTTTTTTGCGGATTCAACAATGATGAGCGGATCAAAACCGTCTTTATACGGCTTTTTTGACAGAGTACCGGTAATTTCTATCCATTCACCATCGCTTAATGATTCAGTATTTTCCCACTGTGCCAGCAGTCCAACCGGCTGAAGATCGGCAGCGCAGCACACCATCATCATACGGGCAACGGCAAATTCGTTTTGCTCAAAGAGCTTGCTGTCCTTCCAAACAGAACCGGAGATGGTTATATTTGCCCCGACGCAGGAATCAAGTTGCGTATACAGTACCGAAAGCCAGGTTGAAAAGGTATCTTCATTCATCACGATATTCCGTATAACGGTTTTTTTGGGCATATCCTGCTGGGATAAAGCCTGTGTAGCTTTGTCCTGCAGAGCAAAGCTACTGCCGGTATTGGAATCAGCCGCAGAAGAAAGAGGCGCCGTATACACAGCTCCTAACGAATCGGTGTAGGAAAACTGAGAAAGGTTTATCCCCATACTAGGAACAGCTATCATAGTAACCAGTGCTGTTGCAAAAACAGTAGTACTGAAAAAACTCTCTCGCCGGAACGTCAAAAGCTCAGCATTAGTACCGGACATCCTGTCTTGATATGAGGCTGTATGAACATGAGAAAGCAATACAGCTTGCTTCAGCTTCAAAATGCCGATCAGCAGAAAGAGAACGGCTGCTCCATACATGACCGGAACATGCCGTTCGTGCACATAACGGTATACTGCTCCGGAGAGAATAGTAGCGATAAAATAAGCGGCAAGAACAAACAGCACCGCTGCTTGCAAAAACAATTCATACAATGGAGCATATTTTAGAAAATATTTTTTCATAGAGCCAACCTTCTGACAATACACAAGGTATCCGATGCAAAAAACTCAAAGGATGCTGAATTGATGCGCCGCTAACAGCGCATACGCCGATAGGCGATGTTTGCCCCGTAGTCAAACTCATCGGTTAACGAGTCCGCCTCGGACAACGCTGTTCACAGCAGCAGCAATATTTCGGCTTTGCCAAAATTCGCTATCAAACAATGAACAAGGAAGGACATTCTTGACAAGGGGCAGTTGCACGTTTTATTTTACTGATAATAATTCAAGTTCAAAAATCAAATAGGCATCAGGAGGAATAAACCCTCCTGCACCGCGTGAGCCGTAAGCTAGCTCCGGCGGAATAACGATTGTCCGTTTTTCTCCGGCAGCCATCTGTACAGCCTGCTGATCAAAGCCGGGAATAAGTTGTCCGGCACCCGCAACAAACTTAAGCGGCTCGTGCATATCGGAGTCATCGAACACGATACCGTTCAAAAGAGATCCCTTGTATTTCATAGTGAGAGTTTTACCTGTTTGCGCTTTGGCACCGGTACCTGCTTTTGTGATGGTATAAAATATCCCGTTATCTGTTTTAACAGCATTGGGAAACTTTTGCTTTATGAGAGCTTCCTGCTTTTCCGTTTTCTGCACAGCACGCTGCTTTGCCCGTGCAGCTGTTTCTGAAAGATAGCTGTCAAAATCTTTTTGCGCAGCAGTGAACTTCTCTGCTTCTGTCCCTTTGCGGATGATAGAGATCGTATTCATCCGGTCTCCCTGTGCGATTTTGTTTACAACATCCTGTCCTTTTACAACACGTCCGAAAACCGTGTGTTTTCCATCAAGCCACGGAGTCGGTACATGGGTAATAAAGAATTGGGAGCCGTTTGTGCCCGGACCGGCATTCGCCATAGAAAGAATACCGGCGCTGCTGTGCTTGAGATGATCAACAAATTCATCGGGAAAGCGGTAGCCGGGACCTCCGGTACCCTTTCCATCAGGATCACCGCCTTGAATCATAAAGTTTGCAATAACACGGTGAAAGATTAAACCGTCGTAAAAAGGCTTTCCTTTTGCAGCATTTAAAGTTCCTTCTGCAAGACCTACAAAGTTACAGACGGTAAGCGGTGTATCTTTGTAAAAAAGCTCCAGTACAATGTCGCCCTTGTTTGTGTTGATAACGGCATAAAGACCGTCCTTTTGTAATTCTTGTGCAATCGTATTCATTTTTTTTCCTTTCTCAGAATCTCCCGTTAAAATAATTGCTGCAGCCGCTGCTGTTGCAATAACAAAAAAAGTAACCGGCAAAACCAGTACTGCAATTTTATTCAGCTTCATGTATCCCTCCACTCACATTACTGTATTGTCTAACAAACCAGCCGTACACCGCCTCGCCGCGGGTCTTAAACGAGTTTTGAACCCGCTTCCGTAAGATTGAAGGAGCCGTAAACTGAGCCCGTGTCAGTGCATGGATAAGCATATAATCTCCAAGATCGGTTACTGCAACTGATGTCTGAAGCTCTTCAGGTTCTATCGCTTTAAATACTGAATATTTTAGGGTATTGATATTTGTCGATATAAATCCTGCAGAATCCGCATCGGTACAAAAACGGTAGCGGTATATATTTTTACCAAATGTTAAATCTTTTTGGAGCACATAGACAGAAAAATCAGCTGCCGGATTATCAAGAGGATCCGGCAGTGGTTTTTCATTATTAGGATCCACAATAATATGCGAAACCTCATACAGCGTGCGCATCTTTTTTCTGCTGCTTGAATAATATTGCAGTCCTTCCAGCTTTGAAACAGACCGCAGCACCTGAGATATTCCTTCTACGTCCTTTTCACTACCGGAATCTTTCTTGCGCAGATAGAGAGCTTCTATCAGAAAGAGCGGGTTGCCTTTATCCCAACTCTCCCCAAATGTCTGCGGTACTGCAAAAGGCGGAGTAAACCGAGGCACTGCATCTTTTTGATCATACAAGGAGCGGATCAACTGTCCTTTTTGAACAAGCTCAATCCGCTGCTCTTGAGAAAGAAATGAGTCCAATATGAGATACAATTTATCTTCGGTTGTTTGTGTAAATAAAGCAACTGCCGTATAAAGCAAAAGGAACAGCAAAACCAGACTGCGCTTCATGCCTTACAGCCCTTTGTACAGTACGCGGACTTGCTTATACAAGCCCTCACCTTCACTTTTGGTATCAACATCGTGAATATCTGCCAAAGTACTGTGAATCAGACGGCGTTCATACGGATTCATCGGTTCAAGTAACACAGAGGTCTTCTTTGTAACCACTTGATCAGCAGTTGTATAGGCAAGCCGTACCAAGTTTTCTTCTCGGCGTATCCGGTAATTTTCACAGTCAAGCATAATCCGTTCATTGATACCAAGTTTTCCGGCATACACATTTGTGATGAGCTGAAGAGCATCGAGATTTTTACCTTTTTTCCCGATTAAAATAGCAGAATCATCGGATGAAAGTTTGATCAGCAGCTTTCTCTCTTCGCGGGCAACAATTTCCGATTTTGCCGTATATCCCATTGTGTTGATAAGTTCTGCAATAAAATTCAGCAAATTCTGCTCTTTTTCCTTATCCTCTGCTGAAGTTTGTGCAGATTCACGCGGTGTTGCAGCCGCCTGCGGCACTGGAGCATCCTCCCGGTCAATATGTACGCGTATTTTAGCGTATCCTTTTTTGAACAAAGAGTTTTTTTGAATCTCAATAATTTCTACATCAAATTGATCCGACTCTAAGCCAAGCTCAGCAACTGCTTTATCTATTGCATCACGTTCGGTTTTTCCTTCAAATTCATAGATCATTTCCGAACCTCCTTTTTATTCATCATACCTTTGATAATGAGCTGCTGCACAAGCATGAGGAAGTTTGTGCATGTCCAGTAGATAAGTAAACCCGCCGGCGCATTATAGAACATAAAGAAAAAGAAAACCGGCATACCATACATCATCATTTTCATGCTGCTGTTTTGCTGCTGATCGCTTGCAGGGGGCTGTGTTATTTTGCTAAAGACAATCTGCGAAACAACATACACAATGGGTAAAATACGCAAATCCGTCCATCCGAGGAAGGGAATAGGATTGGTAAACTGTAAAATACTGTCGCCGAGCGATAGATCAGGTATCCAGTTGGGAATAAACATAGCGCCGCGGAATTCAAAGTAGTTATTAAAGAGCCGATACATTGCAAACAGGATAGGCAGCTGAATCAGCAGCGGTAAGCATCCTGACAGCGGGTTATATCCGTATTTTTGATAGATTTTTGCCGTCTCTTCCTGCAATTTTTGCGGGTTCTTCTTATATTTTTCCTGAATTGCTTTCAGCTCCGGCTGATGCTCCTGCATTTTCTGTGTCGCTTCCGTGCTTTTTTTGGTAAGAGGAAAGAAAATGAGCTTGATAAAAATAGTTACCAAGATGATTGAAACGCCCCAGTTAGGAATAAGCTTATAGAAAAATTGCAAAAGCCACTTAAGTACTATTTCCAGTGGGCGCCATATTCCGCTTGAAGCTGCTACAGTATCAATTCTGATATTCTCATACTGATAGTTATTCTTTGAGGGAACATTATACGTACTCAAAATATTTTCCGAACAGGGTCCAAGGTAGATACGGTATACATCAGTCACCTTATTTCCGCTGATGATGGGACGGGAAAAGAACAATTGACCGTTCTGCACAGTATCTGCATTTGTTTGGGCAGATGAGTACAATATCTGCTGCGCAGGAACTGAAGGAATAACGATAAGACTGAAGTATTTTCCTGAAATACCGGCCCACGGAACGGCATCTGTAACCGTCTTTGTTTGATTTGCTTTGAGAGCCGTATCTTTTTTCTTACCATTTATGTAAGAAAAGAAATTTCGATATTCGTAGCGGTCTATTTTTGCATTCCAATCAGGACCGAGCTGAGGCATTGTTCTGATGGTGTAGCCGGCATTATCAAAATTAAGTCCTTTCATATCAGCATCACCGCTTACATCTACCATCAATTCAAACATGTAATCATCCGGTAAGAAAGTATACCGCTTGGCGAGTGTAAAAGAAGAAACGCTGCCGTCTTGATTTCTAATCGAGATCGTCCTAAAAAAACCGACAATTTGTTTTCCATTGATAGTTTCTTGCTTTACTTTAAAAAACTGATTGAGTGCCGGAGCTTGTGCCCCGCCAAGCGCAATTGAGAAAGCTCTATTCGTACCGGTTATGTTTTTTGCCAGCTCAACATAGGAATCACCTTTTGAATCAGTATGTTCAAGCAACTTATATGAAAGAATATCACCGCCCTGATTCGTCAGGGTTATCTCTGCAATATTAGTTTTAACGGTAATAAGTTGTTCACTCAGCATGGTATCGTCCGGAGCTGCGAGAATACTGTCATCAGCAGGAACCGCCTCTACGGTAAAGGTATTTTGAGGAACTGCTGCAGGCTGTTCCGATACTGCTTCCGCGACAGGCTGCTCCGTAATAGGCGCTGGAGGAAAAAACTTGTATTGGACAAACATTGAAGCAGCAATGACAATGCCGGACAGCACCATTGCAATCAGGGTATTTTTATTCATAAACAAATCTCCTAGGGAACGGGATCATAGCCTCCCTCATGGAAAGGATGGCATCGGAATATTCGCTTCACCGCTAAATAACTTCCCTTAAAAGGACCATATTTTCTCAAACTTTCGAGAGCATAATGAGAACAGGTAGGATAATATCTGCAGCACGGCGGAAATAAAGGTGAAACACATGTTTGGTATATCTTCACCCCTGCGCACAATGAAAGTGTTAATCCATGTTCAATTTTTTTCAGATATTTGCGTTTCATAGTATTGAGATCGAATAGAAAACATATCTGCTTTTTTAAACAGAGTTCCGAGCTGTTGTGTACGCAAAAAGAAAGAATCATTATCGGGAAATAAGAGCAGCAATATATCATATCCGGATTTAAGCTGAAACTTTAGCCGGCGGTATACTTCTTTGGACAATCGCCGCGCTCTATTCCTTTGTACAGCACAACCGTAATGCCGTTTAAAAGTGCAAATAAATCGATTATATGGTAATTTATTCGGTAAAACGAACAGCTTTGCGCCGTCGCAGCTGTAACGGACACCGGTTTTAAAGAGTATCCGTATACGCTGGGCACCGCAAAGACGCTCTTCTTTAGGCAAACAAGAGCGTTCCATCTGTTAAAACTCTTAGTAACTCTTTTTCTCGTCGGATACGGAAAGCTTATAGCGTCCCTTTGCACGGCGACTCTTTAATACAGCGCGTCCGCCGCGTGTTGCCATACGCGCACGAAACCCATGACGGCGCAAACGTTTTGTTCTGCTTGGTTGAAATGTCCGTTTCATAAAACTAGACTCCTTCTATTGTTTTGTAAGGCATATCAACGCCTAAAAGATCACAGTTAGTGAAGGCAATATATTCCTTCAGTAGAGTAGACAGGTGACTATACTATACCGGCGGAAAAAAGTCAATCATTACACTTCCTCTTGCAATTTATACTCTTGCCAGTGTATACCCTTGCAAAATAATCAGCCTTCCGACGCGGCTTGTGAGTATTGCTCAACGTTTCGCAGTGTACGTGCGATCCGGCACGGAATACCATCACAGCTCTCCGCAGCGGTAGTAAAAGAAATCTATAACACATAACCGCTAGAAATCTTTGCCCCTGCAGAGACATACAAAATCCGATCAAGAACGGTATCATCCTATTCTACAAGTCCAACAGCTTTTATATTCACCGAGTTTAAAAGCTAGAGAATTATCAGGCAGCCGTTGAAAATCCTTCCAGCACAGTTATTTTCTTCTACTCGCAGAGGAAACAGGCTACTTGGTGCCCGTTTCCTTTCTCTTTGAGCTGCGGTATCGCATTTTTACAGTGCTCTTTTCGCTTAGGGCAGCGGTCATAGAAGTAGCAGCCGGTGCGTTGTTCCGCAGGTGACGGTACATCTCCTGAAAGGATGATCCGCTTACGCTTGCGTTCAATAACCGGGTCTGGAATGGGTGCCGCAGACAGCAGTGCTTCCGTGTAGGGGTGCAGCGGTTTTGAGTACAGCTCTTCAGCATCGGCAATTTCTACGATAACACCGAGGTACATAACTGCAACCCGTGTGGAAATATATTGAATAACCGCCAGATCGTGCGCAATAAACACGTACGTCAGTCCAAACTCTTCCTGCAAATCCTTAAAAAGGTTGAGTATCTGCGCCTGGATGGACACATCGAGAGCGCTCACCGGTTCGTCTGCTAAAATCAGCTCCGGCTGGAGGGCAAGCGCACGGGCAATACCGATACGCTGCCGCTGCCCTCCTGAAAACTCATGCGGATATCGGTTGCGGAAAAAACGGGAAAGCCCAACCTTTTCCATCAAAACCTCTACGCGGCTATCGATTTCTTCTTTTGTGTATGAAAGAATGCCGCGCTGTGTCAAAATCCGCATCGGCTCTGCGATAATATTGCCAGCCGTCATACGCGGGTTCAGTGAGGCATAGGGGTCTTGAAACACCATCTGCATATCTTTGCGCGCCTTCATCAGTGTATGATGAGAGCAGCCTGCAAGCTCAACCCCTTTAAACTGTACGGAGCCGGATGTCGGCGTATAGAGCTGCGCAATAGCGCGCGCTGCGGTAGACTTTCCGCACCCGGACTCTCCAACTAAACCGAGGGTTTCACCCTTTTTAACTGAAAAACTAATGCCGTCAACCGCACGGATAGCGCCTTTTTTACGTGAAAAAAGACCGCCCTCCACAAACGGAAAGTGCATTTTTAAGTCTTTAACAGTGAGCAATGCTTCCGATTCATTGTATTTTTCTTCCATAATGAGCACCTCCTATTCGTTATTTCCTGCGGTATTTCCGGCAGCGGTTTGTGATGATTCATTTGATACGGCTGCATCCGATGCTGCTGTATAGGAACCCTGCTCCATTGCCGTGTGCTGGCTCTGTGCTGTTGAACTTGAAGCGGGTGATCCAGCCGTTGAAGCCGCAGCTGGTCTTGCGTCCCCTTCACCGCCCCCTTGCTGATAGAGCCAGCAGCTTGCACGGTGCGTCGGTGAAAACTGATGCACAGCCGGGTACTCACGCTTGCACTGCGGCATCGCTTCCGTACACCGCGGATAGAACGGGCAGCAGGCTGGAAGGTCGATAACGTTTGGCGGCTGTCCGCTGATAGAAAAGAGCCTACCCGTATTCTTTTTATCCATGCGCGGCACTGATTTAATGAGTCCGCGGGTATACGGGTGCGCAGGATTTGCAAACAGCTCATCTACACTGCCCTGCTCTACCACACGCCCTGCATACATAACACAGACATTATCACACATACCGGCAACCAACCCCAGAGAGTGGGTAATCATAATAACCGCAGTACCAAGCCGTGCGCTTAAATCCCCAATCAAATCCAAAATCTGCGCTTGAATGGTAACATCGAGGGCGCTTGTCGGCTCATCGGCAATCAGTACCTCCGGGTCGCAGCTCAAGCCCATTGCAATCATAACACGCTGACGCATACCGCCGGAGAACTGGTGAGGATAGCAGTCAACCCGCTTCTCCGCCGCAGGTATACCAACCAGCTTGAGCATCTCGATAGCCCGGTCGCGTGCATCTTTTTTGGACAAGCCCTGATGCAGCCGGATCGTTTCTATCATCTGCGTAGAGATTTTGAGGAATGGATTAAGGCTCGTCATCGGATCCTGAAAGATCATCGAAATTTTATTCCCCCGGAGTTGACGGATTTCTTTTTTATCCATTTTAAGTACATCTTTTCCGCCGAACCATACCTCGCCGCCGACAATTTTTCCCGGAGGATTAGGGATTAAGTTCATGATAGCTAAGTTCGTTACACTCTTTCCAGAACCGGATTCGCCGACGATGGCGAGCATTTCTTGTTTATGAAGGTCGAAAGAGACCCCGTCCACAGCCTTGACGATACCGGCATCAGTCCAGAACCATGTTTGTAAATTCTTAACCTGTAAGATTTTCTCGTCTGATTTTTGATTATTCATCGTTACACCCTGTTTTTACTCTGAGGATCGAAGGCATCACGGAGACCGTCTCCTAAGAAGTTCATTGCAAATAAGAAAACCGTCATTGCGATTGCCGGAACCAATAGCTGCCATGGATAGAGCGTCATAACATTCACCCCGTCGGACACCAGCGACCCCCATGAGGCACGGGGGGCCGAAACACCCAGCCCCAAAAACGAAAGGAAGCTTTCATTCATAATAAAGCTGGGAATTGAGAGCGTTGAGTAAATAATGATAATGCCGAGCGTATTCGGCAATATATGCCGGAAAATGATACGCGGCGTAGATGCCCCCATAGAACGGGCTGCTTCCACAAATTCAGCATTCTTGAGGCTGATAACTTGACCGCGCACAACACGGGCAATAGTCAGCCATGAAACAAGGGCAATCGCAACAAACAGAATCACAATGCTTTGTCCTAAGATTGCCATCATAATGATAACAACGAGCATATACGGCAGCCCATACATAATATCAACAAAGCGCATGAGCACGTTATCAATCCAGCCGCCGAAATAACCGCTTACAGAACCAATAAGTACACCGATAAACAGCGACGTAATGGTACCGATTAAGCCAATCATAATAGAAATGCGCCCCCCGTACACAACGCGGGCAAACATATCCCTCCCAAGCGCATCGGTACCCAAAAGATAACGCCGGTTATGCACAGGATTATTTTTTACATCATTCTGTAAAGCCAAAAGCTCGTCTTTTTGCTTTTGAGAAAGTTCAGTTCTTCCTTCTTTTTTTGCCATCCGCATCATATCCGCACGCTGCAGCTTGAGCATTAAATTACCTGCTTGACGCAATGAAGGCGGCAGATTCTGATGGATAATTGTCTGCTCGGAATAAGAATAAATCGGTAAAAGCGGCGCTAACAGTGAAAGCATTGCGTAAAAGCCTACAACAAACAGCCCCATAAGCGCCATTTTATTTTTCTTAAGCCGCCGCCATGCATCATCCCACAAAGATATCGGCTTCATTGATTGGTTAAATTCATTTACTTGCCCCTTATCTTCAGTGCGGTTTTCAGTATTCATTTGCTTAGTATCCATGTTCAGCCTCACTTGTATGAAATACGCGGGTCGATAACCGCATAGAGAACATCAACAATAAAGTTCATCATAATCAAAATGATAGAATACATGATGACAGTTCCCATAATAAGGGTGTAGTCTCTGTTGAGGGCAGACTGCACAAAAAAGGTACCCAGCCCGGGAACTAAGAAGATTTTTTCTATAACAACGGAGCCGGTAATAATACCGGCAAAAGCTGGACCGAGGTAGCTGATAACCGGCAGCATAGCTCCTTTCAAGGCGTGCTTAAATAGAACAACCGGATAAGACAACCCCTTTGCGTAGGCAGTACGAATATAATCCGAACGCAATACATCCAAGATGCTCGCACGGGAAAGGCGGGCAATGTAGGCAAAGTACGGCAGTGAGAGGGCAAGTGCCGGCATAACCAAGGTTTTGAGTCCCTGCCGCCCCGTAATCCATCCGGAAGTAGGCAGCCATTTCAGCTTTACCGCAAACAAGAGCATTAACAGCGGTCCCACAACAAACAGCGGTACTGAAATACCGATAACCGCTATCGACATTGCTGCATAGTCAGCAATAGAGTTCCGCTTGACGGCAGAAATAATGCCTACCAGCAAACCAAATACGAGAGCGCCGCACAGGGCTGTCATCCCAAGAATAAGTGAATTCGGCATAGTGTTACCGATTAAATCATTGACGGTGTAATCCTTATATCTGAAAGACGGACCGAGGTCACCGCGCAGCATATTCCCTAAATACCGCACATACTGCTTTGGCAGCGGTTCATCTAAATGATAGACCTTATTGATATTTGCGAGTACCTCAGGCGGCGGATTCCGTTCTGCGGAAAAAGGCCCGCCGGGCGCTACTTTCATAATGAAAAAGCTGAATGTAACTATTAAAAAAAGCGTCGGCACTAAACTGATTAACCGGCGTATAATAAATCGAAGCATACTCCTCCCCTTAAAGATACATGCACAAGCAGCAATCGGTAGGCATCTCTAAAAACACCCCAGTTCGGAAACTTCCGTTTCAGAACTGGGTACCTTGAAATGCGATGTTCTAAATCGCACTATTTGTGCAATTTAGAACTCGTCGACCTGTTCGAAAACACAGTTATCGAACAGGTCTATTTTAAGTCTCTTATTATTTTACTTTCTTAAGACCGATATAGGGATTAATATTCTGCGGATTAGTATACCAGCCTGCCCACTTTATAGTATCAATGAGGTTTTGGCTCACATACGAATATATCGGCAATATTCCCTGATCTTCCGTTAAAAATACCGTTTCTGCGTCATGCAATACCTGAAAGCGTTCCGCTCCGCCTTTCATAGTAGCCGCTTTACGGATCAATTCATCAAACTTAGGATTGCTGTATTCACCGTCATTATTACCGCCGCCTGTTATAAACAACTCCAAGAAGGTATTAGGATCCTGATAGTCGCCAACCCAGCCTGCACGGGAAATATCAAACTCATGCTGATTACGCATATCAAGAAAGGTTTTCCATTCATAATTCTGAATCTTTATATCGACCCCAAGGTTCCGCTTCCATGATTCCTGCACATATTCAGCAATGAGCTTATGCCCTTCCAACGTGTTATAGATAACCGTCAATACCGGGAATCCTTTCCCATCAGGATAACCTGCTTCTGCAAGCAGCTTCTTTGCCTGTTCGGGATCATAGCCAGCCCCTTCGCCGGGCGTATAACCTGCCATCGGAGGAACGATAGACCGAGTAGGAAGCTGACCTGCTTTTGTTACCTTGTCTACCAACTCCTGCCGATCTAACGCCATTGTTAGTGCTTTACGCACACGGACATCCTGCAGCGGACCGCGTTTTACGTTAAAGATATAGTAATAAGTAGACAGCTGCGGGGCTACTTGATAATCGGGCATCAGTTTTACCTCATCAATGCGAGGAACAGGAATACCGGTACTCCAATCTATTTCTCCCGCCTTGTATTTTTCAAAGGCTGTATTGCTTTCTTCAATCGGCAAGAAAGTTATACGCGAAAGATGGACATTCTCCTTATTCCAGTACTTTACATTCGGAACAACCGTAACTTTTTCCTGCGGCACCCATGATTCAAGCACGAAAGGTCCATTTCCTACAAAATTACTGGGTTTAATCCAATCCGCACCGTATTTTTCAATTGTATGGAGCGGCACCGCATTAAAGGCATAGTGTGCAATAACATCAGTTGCATAGGGAGCCGGTCCGGTGAGCTGTACTTCAAAAGTCTTATCATCCACAGCCTTAATTGCAACAGCAGAAGCATCAGCCTTACCGGTATTGTAATCTTCAGCGCCTTTAATAACCATATTGATCATAAAGGCATATTGAGAACCTGTTTCGGGAGCCAAGGTACGTAGCCATGAATCCACAAAGGTTTTTGCGGTAATCGGAGTTCCATCACTCCATTCCGCATCCCGCAGGTGGAAGGTATAGGTCATACCGTCTTCACTTATATCCCAAGACTTTGCTACCCCCGGAACTGCGTTCCCTGTTTTGGGATCATAGGTTACCAATCCTTCAAACAGTGCCATATTGATCCGGTGCTCAGGCACACCCTGAATTTTTGCAGGATCCAAGCTCTGCGGTTCTGCACCGTTACCGATGATAAACTCCGCATCAGCCGAGGCGTTTGCGGTTGAGGTTTTTGCTTCGGTTTTTCCTCCGCAAGCGGCTAAAATAAGCGCGGCACTCACCAAAGCAGTTAATAAGCATACTATTTTGTGCTTCATACTCTACTTCTCCTTTTACTTGTAGGAATGCAAAACGCTGACCTGTGCCTCTGCACCTATCAGCGTCTTTTGACTTTTCATTATACATAATCTCCCTATTAGATCAAGTATATTTATGCAAAAAAATGTATAAAAACCGTATATTTTTACATTTTAAGAAAAAAAAGACCGAATAGAAATGCTCATATCCACCATTCTTTTACACACCTAATAACCGCTACGCCTCTGTAATGTATAAAAATCAACCGTAAGAAAGCCGACGTTAAGAAGACAGTCTGCCAAGCTATTGCGAACCTCTAAAAACTTCAGTTTTTAGAGGTTTTCCTTAAGCTTTTTTGCGATGTTTTTTGATAAGTCATAAAAATGTAAAGACTTATCAAAAATACTCGTTATCAGCTTTGCTGATGTGGTATCTCTAAAAATCTAACCGAGTTTTTAGAGATGCCATATTGCATAAGCAAGACCTGAACCGTACAATACGGATATGAAGATCGGATATTTTGCAGAACGGTCAAAGCAATTACAGCTCGCAGCGCTTACCCTTGCGCAGGGGATGCAGGCAGGGAGCTTCCGCAGTCATTTCCGCGGAAGAGGTATCGAATTTGATGCGCTGCGTGAATATGAAGCCGGAGATGATATCCGCAGCATTGATTGGAATTTGATGGCACGGAGCGGCAAGACATTTGTAAAACTCTACCGTGAAGAACGTGATCTCAGGCTTTTTTTAATTGTCGATATTTCCGCCTCAATGGATAATGGAGGAACAGCTGATATACCGCAGCAAAAGGCACTGGAAGCCGCAGCCCTGATCACCTTTGCAGCAGAACATTTGAATAGCTGCATGGGTTTATTGGTATTTGACGGAAAAATTGCACGGGTGCTGCAACTACAGCGGGGAAAAAATACTGGTGTATACCTATTAAATGCACTGGAGAAGGCAGCGGTTTCAGCTGAAACTGTACGCGGCACGGCACTCTCCCCTGCCCTCGAAGCTGCGGCAAAGCTCCTCAGGCAACGTGCATTGGTGGTCATTCTTTCTGACTTTAAAGTAGAAAATTTTGAAAAAGAACTCGGTGTACTGGCACGGCGGCATGATGCAGCAGCAATCCGGATCACCGCTCCCTATGACGAAAGCCTTCCCGCTGCGGGAGTTCTGCGTTTTACCGATCCTGAAACACAGGTTGAGCGGCTTTTGCCAACCGGTTGGCAGGATTTTCAGCAAGAACGAATGCGCCGTGCCGCTGAAAGCATACAGCAATGGCAAAAAACGTGTATCCGCTGCGGTGCCTACCCGCTCGTCTTACCGCATAACGGCAATACCGTTAAAATACTCAACCAATTCTTTTTAACCGGCAGATACGGTGTCCCAGCCTTATACCGCTATCCGCAAACGGACAGCATACCATGAAAAGCATTCTGATACCTCAAAACATCTTTGTCGGAGATACTGCCCAGTTCTTTGTGCCTTTGCCGGAACAAACACTCACCGAATATGCCCGGCGGGGACTCCAGCCGGATATTCCCATCCCGCTGCATACGATTACACAAAATGAGCAGATGAGCATACAAGATGTGCGAATCATTAAACAAGAGACGGCATCCTATCTCAGAATAACCTTTATACCATGGGAAACAGGCGAAATTACATTCCCAGCGCTTCCGGCTGTATCATCCCTTGTGACTGTACCATCAGTACATATTTCATCGCTGATTGCAAATACGGCATCTATGACACTTCAGCCGCCGAAGCCTCCCCTGCTCCTGCCGGGAACCGACTATCTGCTCTATGGAGCAGCTGTTACCGGTATTGGTTCACTCTTATTAGCAGGCACAGTCATCTGGGCATTGCTGCGCCGGTTTGGGAAACGTCCGCGGCGTACAGCCCGAAAGCGGCTGAGTATATTGAAGAAACAGCTCAAACAGCTCCATAAAGCAGCGCGGCATATTCAAAAAGAGATACGGAAGCAAAACAGCACGGAGACTGCCGCACCCTATCCGGCACAGGTTACCGAAACCGTACTACCGGAAACGAACAATACTGCGGAACGCGCTGCTGCTGCAACCAATACGGAAACAGCACTGCTGCAAACACAGGCTGATGCGGTATGGAACTGGTACGCAGCAGTAGACCGAACGCTCCGGGAGTATCTCCAATCACTGATGCAAGAAGATGGACAAAAAAGCGGACGGTATACGGATTCGTATTTTACCAGCGCCACCTATACGGAATTAACAGCAGCTCTTACCGAATTATTTAGCCCGCAGCAGAATATACCCGATCTTTTTGCGATGCATTACACGATGCTGGAGCAGCAACGGTTTGCAAGCAGTGCGGCACAGGCAGTACGGGATTATGCGGCAGCCGGACAAGATATGCTGAAAAAAATACCCTATATTGCAGAAAAAACAGAGACTGCCTATACCGCACTGAAAGAAAGCCGGGAAGCAGCGACAGAATCGGCAACAGCCGCAAGCACTGTCTAGGCGTTGATACATTCCGCTATCAAACATTTGGACATCCCTAAAAACTCGGTTAGATTTTCAGACAGGGATTCCGCATTATAAAAAGCTAGAAACTTTTTATTACAATATACCCCGCCGCGGTATATGAGCAGTAACCCACCGCACGAATCTCTAATTCAGTGTTTCTACTTCCTGCACGGTCAAGCCGGTTACCTGCACGATCTTCTGAACAGAATCACCGAATTGTTTTAATATTCGCGCTGTTTCAAGAGCTTTTTGCCGTGAGCCTTCAGCGAGACCGAGAGATTTACCTCTTGCTTCGCCTTCAGCAAGACCAAGCGATTTACCTTCAGCAAGACCGAGCGATTTACCTTCAGCAAGACCAAGCGATTTACCTCGCTCAACCCCCGCACTGAATTGTGTCTCTGAGATGGTCGTTATATCGCTTTTCAGCTTCATTCTTGACTCATACAGTTTCCGTTCTGTCGGCGATAAAGTTAATACGTCTATTTTTTCATTCAGCATTTGTAATACCGGTGACTTCGTTGCTATCATCGCTCTCTCCTTCTTATTGGTTGCTCCTATAAATCGCAGCCAGTTAATAAGCTGACTGCGTTTACCAACCGCTTTCCCTTCTTCTTTCGCCTTTTTTGCTGCTTGCAAGTCCAAGAAATGTACCTCAAGCACATCCGTTAGTGTGGTATGCGCTGTCTTTTCTTGTAGCAGGTACTCTGAATGAATAGCGTCATTGAGCCT
>NZ_JBQNBW010000045.1:0-21834 GCF_052169735.1 Treponema sp. | reverse complement strand
ACTTGTTCATTAAATACTCCTATACTGTCGCTTAATTTTGATTACTTACTTAATATATCACTTTTCGTTCAATCCGTCTATCTTTCCCTCCAAGACCACTGGTCAAGGAAGAGAGATGGTATCCCACAGGCAGTCTGCCTGTGGGATAGTTTGGAGCTTTTTTCGGCTTACTTACCGCGAAAGCTGTTCCTGATTATTTAATCACATAGAGCGCTCCGCTGCTTCTGCCGAAGATTTCGTTTTCGTACATGCATTCGGCAGTTACAGGCGGGCAGGGGTAGATGCCGCGGCGGGCTGCACGGAACTTAAATTGTACCGTAGCGGCTCCTTTTGCCCAGCTGTTCCAAAAGTACTGTACTTCTGAATCGTATATCTGCTGTGCGCTTAATGGGCGCCAACCTGTCCATGAATCGGAATCGCTATCCGTATCATCATAATCATCCTGCATAGAGGCTGTAGTAACAAATCGTGCGTCTAACACCTCTGCCCCTGAGGGAATCGGCGCCCGCAGTGCGACAAACGTATAATCCTTGCCGGATGAGAGGCGGATTGTCATTTCGTATGTTTTCCCGCTTTCAAGTGTAATCTGTGAAGTCTTCTCCGATGCCGGTTCTATGATTGTATTTGCAGCAATATCCCGGATCGTGTAAGACACACCCAGTCCTTCATCCCGTATCAGCTGCTGTTCTTGGGGCAGGGCGTAGGAAAGAGAGGCTGTATAGTACAGCTGTCCCGTGCCGGTTTTAGAGAAGCGGAGCGGCGACAGCGTGTCCCGTTTTGCTTGTGCAAGCGGCGCTTCCTGGAAGGAACTGCGTTTTGCAGCAGGTTGTGCACTGGCGCCTTTGAACGCTGCTGTCAAAAGTTCTTCGCCGGACAGAGCGGCGGAGGCAGTCATATCGGTGGAATCAAGCTGGGCGTAATCAATATACGCTGCAATCGCTTCCAAAACATGGGCTGTGGTTGCTGTATTCTGCCAGTAGCCGCCTTTTTGACGCTGCAATAGGGTGTATAGTACCGCCCGTACTGCATCCTCACGGTTATGGTCGGGGGCTATGGTTACTAATGCTTGTAAAATCAGCGCTAGATCGAGGGATATGTCGTTTTCATACCAGAACCGGTAGGCTGAAGACGGTACCGCAAGGCTTATGCTGCGGGTAGTAAAGCGGCATGCTGCAATGATGGTGTTCAGGCAGTCTGCTGCTTGCTGTACATCGCCGGAATGTCCGCGCTGCATATAGGTTAAACCGAGCAGGGCTACTACAGAAAGATCAAGCGGCTGCGGTGCATCGGTTTTCATCTGCGGGATGGTGCTGAGTTTGATTGCATTGAGAACACTGTCAGCTATATCGGCATCGTTAAGCGTTAAAACAAAGCAGGCGTATGCTTGAAGATACGGAGAAAGTGTTTTCCGCTGTGATAGCAGTCGAGATTTCAGATAGGCATTGAGCCGTTCAATGTTAATGCTTATATCTTCCGGGCTATAACCGTGCTGTCCTGCAGCGGCGCAGATATGGGCAATTCTGAGGCTGACATAAAAATCGCTTTCCCTAGAACCTTGCCAGTAGGGGAAGCCTCCGTCATCGTGCTGTTCTCGTGCCCATGCTGCCAGTGTTTTTTTGACTGTGCGCCGCACATTCGGTACCTTGCTTTTAAGCCCAAATATGTCGATATAGCGTTCAAATAGGACAAGAGGAAGGATGCGCGCCGACTGCTGTTCCATACAGAGGAATGGGTAGTCAAAGACGTAGTTTACCGCTGTTGTTAAGGTACCCAAGCCGCTTGAATCCAGTGTTAGGCTGAGCGCTCCCGTATTTGCATCAGCTGCTGATGGAATAATCAAGCCTTCCGCTGCTTCTGTGTCCTCTTTGGCAATAGCCCCTGTTACGGTTACCGTTTCAAACACAAAGGGGCGGTCAATAGTCAGCAGCTGGATCAGTCGCTCGTTTACTGCATCGGAAGAGATTGAGAATACCGTTTCAACCGTACCTGCCTTGACTGCGGCAAGATCGAAGTAAACCGCCGCTTGTCCTCCTCCTGCAACGGTAATGGTACGGGAGGTTTCTCCGTCAATAAAGGCAGCTCCGCGGTGCGGTATACCGAGTGTAGAAGCCACCGTCTCCTGCTCCTCTTCTTGCTTTCCCGTGTGCTGCTGTACATTGTTTTGCCCCGCAGCCTTCTTCGCACTTCCGCTTTTGCTTTCGTGTGCATCGGCGGCGGAGTCATCCTGTGAACCGGGTTCGCGGACGGAGGCGGTAACGGTAATCCGGTGTGGGCGGCTATCTAAATTGGATATGAGTACCCCGCATTCTGCCGTGTCCCGTTCGCGGAGACGGCGCGGCATCACCGGTAACACATTCACCGTGTTCTGCACGGTAATTTCTTCTTCATGTAGGGCAAAGAGGTCTGCATGAGTACCGACGGCGGTGATCCGGTAGCTGGTCAGCGTATCCGGTAGTCTAAAGGTTGCCCGTACTTGTCCCTTTGCATCGGTTTTAAGAATGGGGATAAAGACCGCTGTCGGATTAAAATTGCTCCGTTCGCTACCTTCTTCGCCCTTACCGCCGTCAGAATCACCGCCCGCAAGGGTTTTCGCTTCCTCAATAACGGGATCCATGAGCCATGCGCGGGAATCTCCGCCTGTAACGCCGAGCGGGAAATGCTCAGGATCGTAAAAATACTCAATCGGATTCGGCACATGATAGTTGATTAAATCGAGAACACCGCGGTCGACGGCAAGTAAGGTCAATTCAGCATCTGCAATGGGCTTTCCGCCTTTTGTTGCGGTCAAGGTAATTGTTGCCTCTTCGCCGGGCTTATACACTGACTTATCCGCTGCAATTTCAACGGAAAATGCCTTAACGCGCGGATTAACCATAATGGGGGTTACTCCGAATATTCCTTTCGGTTTATCCATGTCAAGTTCATTGTGTTTATGCTGAGGCTCCTTTGTCCGTACTGAATATGAAGACACTGCAACATAGACAACCGGGAAATAATTATTTGCAATGGGAATTTCCAATACCTGTGTACTGTCCTGCAATTCACGGATTTCTTCCGTAAAAATCCCTTCGCGCTCCACTGTGATAAGGTATCTTCCTGCAGGAAGCGGACTTTCCATCAAGATGCGGGCAGTATCGCCGGGATTGTAGAGTGATTGATCCGGGGTGAGCCGTATTGAATCTTCGGAATCGCGGTTCCAGTAACTTGCACCGGAACCGGTTACATAAAATGAATAGTCGGTTTTGAATGTCCGTCCCGCAGTATCGGTTCCGCTCACACTGAGTATGTATGAACCGGCATTTTGGGGAGTCAGCTGTATTGAACCCTTTGCCGCAGCTTTGAGCGGAGCAGAATATTCCGTGATGTTTTCTTTTTCGTAGTTGGAGTAAATACTGCCGCCTGAACCGCGCTCCTGTACGAGTTTCCAGTTTTCACGAATTAAGGTAACGGAAAAATCACCTTTTATACGTTTGGTATCGCTGAGCGGTTCTCCATCCGGGGATGCAAGGATGAAGGGGAAGGAAAGCTCCTTGCCTTTTTGAGCAAAACCGGTAAGGTTTTCGGGACGGGCAATACCGGCATACACGGCAGCCGGATGTACCAGCACACTATTCCGTGCGGAAATTTGCTGATTACTCAAGTCTGTTATCGAGACTTCTGCGCTATAGCGGTAGGGTAAACCGATAATGCCTTCGGAAAGAGTTGTAGGGCAGGCAATTTCCGCGGTACCGCTGCCGGAGAGTTTTCCCGAAAGTGATGAAATATGTTCAAGTCCGAAGCCGCTTGCGCCAAACCGGTACTTTTGTAAGGAGGGATGTTCAGGACGGAATGAGGCTCCCTCCCGCATCCAATAACAGCTATATGCAGCATTTCCCAGTCCTCCTCCTGAAAGGTACGAGGCAGAAACGGCTGCTTGTATGGTATCTCCCATGATAACGGGCTTACCGGGCATTGTAATTTCGCTTTGGAATTTTACTTTTTCAAAGTAGGCAATGCTGATCGAGCATTCCTGTGTTGTATTACCTTTTTTGCCGTCTGTCCGCTGATATGACAGGCTGTAGCTTCCGGGAGGCACATCGTCCGGTAACTGGAATGATCCCCAAAAACTGCCGGATTCGGTACAGGTTCCTTCTATAGTGCCGATTGTTACCGGTTCGTCTTCCGAGGAGTAACCCCAGAGGCTAATAGTATAGGTGCCGCTATAGGGACTGAGCTTACTCAAGTATTGTGTGCGGTCTATGCCTCTAAATGAAACAGTTTCGCCGGGTTTGTACAGTCCGCGGTCAGAGAAAAGAAATGTCCGCTGATGGGTGTGCACTACTTCATCGGGAGTATCGACTGAAGGAATGCCGAATTGCCACGGATTATGACTGCGCGGATAGAATACGGCACGGTCCCCATCTTTTTCGACAAAGAGAGCGGTATATGTTGATGCTCTTCGGAAAAAGCCAATGCTTTTTTCATCATAGGAAAGGATTGCAAGCCCCTTTTTATCGGTTACGGCAGATGCAAAGGCTCTGTTTGTGCCCTCTTCAGGACTAACCGCTGCCGCTCCTTTCTTTGCCTCTGCATCGTAAAGATACACGGAAGCTCCTTCTACCGGCTCTCCCGTTGAGAGCTTAGAAACCAGCACGACGGTTTTATTCAAAGCTGAACGCACCGTGATGCCGAGATCCGTTACCTGTACAGTTGAAGTTCTCCGGTAGGTTTGAGTTGTCTTGCCCCGATAGGAAGTATAGGGCAGGGTAATTTCGGAATCTATTCTAACAAAGCCTTTTCCGTTTGTTAGGTAGGGGTCAAGGTCTACCAGTTCAAATTGCCGCTTATTCAGGATGCCTGTTTTGAAAGGTATCTCTGTGTTGGTATCATAAGCAGTTCCCCAGTCTTGCATATTCAGCGGATTATCCGTTTGTGCAGCTGCATAGCTTGAAGGCTCAAGGATATTGCGATATTCAAAGAGGTATTTGTGCGGATATTTCGCCTCCAGTATGAGATGCCCTTGATCGGTATAGTCTACAAAGCTCGCTGCATCAGGGATCGTTACGTGATATGAGGCATTAGCTGTCAGGTGTCTTCCATATATATCTTTTATGCCGTTTCCTATACGTACCGTATACTTTTCTTGCGGGGCAACCGGTAAATCATGCAGGATGAGTGTTGATGTTGCTACTTCGATAGTGTTCATAGTGAGCGGAAGCGGCGGTTCTATGGCGATATTTTCAGCAACTGTCTTTGCATCCACCGGATGAGAGAATCTAATAATGATAGGATTAGTGTAACCGTAGTAACTATCATATACATCGGCTTCTTTGCTTTTAAATGGTCTTAGTGTATGGTAGCCTGTGGTAATACTCTCCATTCCGGGGCGTTTAAGAGTAAGCGTAACCATTGCATTGAAGGGGATATCTCCACGGATATTCACCAATGCTCTGAAGTCATTTTCTCTTTCAGCACGTGAGATACTGCAAGCGTATGGGACTGCTTGTTTTCCGGCTTCTTGTACGGAAACAGACAGAACCGAGGAGAGTTTTTCGGGCTGCACCGGATAGTTGAAAGAAAGCAGCACTTCATTTGCCGCTTCAGGGATAAGATTATCGGTGTTGATCGGTATCCAATGGTCTGAGTTTTTGCGCAATGTATAGCCCGGCTGGGAATAGGTAATGCGGAGCGCCTCACTGGTAACGGTGAATACGCGTTTCCCTTCTATCGGTTTGCCGTTTAATGCCCGAACCCCCTCTTTAACCCGCAGAGTATATTTCTGTCCGGGAATTAAACTTTCCTGCGGCTCAAAGGCGAGATAGCGTGAACCGTACCACCGGTATACCCCTTTTACTGCCGGACTTATGTCAAGATAAGGAGATTCTGCCGCAGGTGTTTCAAGAGCGCTGAGCGCTTTTACCGGCAGGGAAAAGACAACGTAAAATACCGGCGATGCCGCTGCCGCAGGGATTTTCCCTTTCGGCCCCCAGTCAGCAACGGTGAGCGGGGAAGTTTGCGGAAGGTCTATGGTCTCTCCTGCGGCAGAAGCTCCGCTTGCAGTGCCGGAAGTATTATCCGCCTGGGTATTCTGAGCGCTGGCGGGACTGCTGACATCACCCGATGTAGGCAGCGTTCCGGCGTTTACCGGTTTTTCCGGGAGATAGGAGGTGCGGTAGGCGCTGAGTTCCCGCACACCGGGGATAACTGATGCATCGATACCGGATTCTGGAGAAGCCGGCGCTTTGAATGCCGGAATAGAGGCAGTTTGCTCCGGTTCCGGTGTTTCTATTGTGTATTGCGGTAAAAACTGTTTTTCAAAATCCGAAATCGTGGGGTCGTTATATTTTTGCTGTATTTTTTCTTGCAGCTGCGCGATGTATGCGTGCTGCTGTGCCTTTGATGAATCTCCTGTTGTGCTGTTTTTATTACAGCTGATAGCAAGAACTGCAAGGATTGCTGCAATAAGTATTCCGCTTTTTTTCATTATGATGATATACTCCCTTCAATAGAATAGACGACCATTTATCAAACAATGTACGTCCTTGCATATTGAGTGATAACGAATTTTTGCTCAAGCCGAAACGTCGCTTCTGCTATAACCACCGCCATCCATGGCGAGTTCAAAAATTGACCTCCTTGTCAATTTTTGAACGTGAGTTTTTGCTATGCAAAAACGTCACTGCTGCATGGAACCACCGCCATCCATGGCGAGTTCAAAAATTGACCTCCTTGTCAATTTTTGAACGTGAGTTTTTGCTATGCAAAAACATCACTGCTGCATGGAACCACCGCCATCCATGGCGGTACTGAATTAAAGCTGCCGCGGATGGGCTTATAAAGCAGCAACGGCGGGAATGTCCCGAAGCTAACCGACTTTTGGGATATCTCCTCGTAAGTCCATTTACAACACGGATGTTGTAAATGGACAGCTGCGGCTTATTCGAGCGGAGAGTTAATGCTCACATGCTTCGCCAGGGCTGTTGATTACCGTGTACGCGTTCTGCGCATAACAGCAACAGCTTTCAGAAACTACTATTTCTTCAACTGTTACTTTTATAGGAACACTTTCATGATGCCTTTCCGTACTGCACAGTCTGTACCGGCTGTTACTTGCAATGCGGTTTTATGAATATCTTCAGGAAAAGCAATTAAAAACATCCCTTCTTGCAGCAAAATATGCTGTTGAGCATTTCCTTCAAATTCGATAAAATCGGTTTCGGCATTGTAGTCCTGCTTTACCTTCATCGCGGTAATAGGGGAAACGGCTATAATTTCTTCTCCCTTAATCATAAAATGAATGTCGATATATTTGCGGTGTCCTTCCCATACACGCTCTTCTTTCACTGTGGTATGATATGCATTGACATTGCAAAAAATTTCTTCATCGCGAATAGGATTTTTCCCTTCTTGTAATGCGTTTACATCAGTAGTCTGAAGCCAGTGCAGCGCCTCTGCAATCCGGGGGCATAAACCTTCGTACCGTGCTGCATCTTTAATTGTTCCGATAACCATATACACTCCTTCTCAAGACCATCCTTGAGTTTTTTATTATTATATCACAAATTTTCGCAATTTGGAAAGAAGCAGCTTTTCTGAAAATATAGTACAGCCGCCGGATTGGAATGCATTCAGTGCTTTTGCATCTGTATTCGATCCGGTCAATGAAGTAAAGAGTGCAAAAATGTATTGTTATTCCGGCTATACAGTAGAGATACCATCTATCCTAAAACCGCTAACCTGTTTATAATAGATGCTCAACTTATAATGTAGTGGAGGGGAATCTCTAAAATTTAGTGTAGGGATGCAGCGGCTTCTTCTAAAAAACTAATGCGCAATCCGTTTTAGCGGATATGATAAATCGTTTCCGTACAGAACAAGCCGATAGGCTTGATGTTTTTAGATTCGCGATAATTTTAAATAAGAATAATGGAGGAAATCATGGTGAAGCGAAGTTTTTCCGAGAGCTTAAAAAAACTTTTTGGTATTCATTCTCAACTGGATGATTCTTTTTTTGAAAGTGTAACTGACACATTGGTTGAAGGCGATATAGGTGCTCAATTTGCATTTGAGATCGAAGATAAGCTCCGTTCCGAATGTAAAAAGCAGAAAATAGATCAGCAAGAGCAGGTGTTGAATGTTTTATATGATATTTTGCTTCCATTTTTGCCCATTGCCGCACTGACACCGGAGCCGGGTAAAACCTCCGTGTATTTGCTGCTCGGTGTAAATGGAGCGGGGAAGACAACAACGGCAGCAAAACTTGCCCGGTATTTTACGCCCCTCGTGCAATCTCCCATTGTACTTGCTGCCGCAGATACGTTCCGGGCTGCTGCGATTGAACAGCTTGAGTATCACGGCAAACAGCTTGATGTGCGGGTTATTGCCCATCAATACGGCGGAGATCCCGGAGCGGTTATCTTTGATGCGGCTCAGGCAGTGCGGGCGCAAGGAGGCGGTTTGGTTATTGCCGATACGGCCGGCCGGCTTCATAATAAGGAGAATTTGGTACGGGAGCTGCAAAAAATCAACAGGATTGCGGAATCGAAAACAGATCCGGGCTGCTATAAAAAGATACTCGTGCTCGATGTTACTGCAGGTCAAAGCGGGTTCCGGCAGGCGGAAGTATTCCATGAAGCTGTTGGGGTAGATGCTGTCATCCTTACAAAATACGATTCGACAGCCAAAGGCGGTATTGCGCTGAGTGTCGGCAGGCAGCTCGGGCTACCGGTTATCTTTACCGGCACCGGTGAAAAATACGGAGACTTTGCACCGTTTAATGCTGACACGTATCTGCGGGAATTTATCGGTATGCCGGTATGAGGTGTTCTACACGCTGCGTCCTCATGCTAATATGCCTGTGCCGCCTGCCTTCCTTGTACGCCGCCGTAGAGTTGTACGCCGCAGCGGAGACAGGTTCTGCTGTTCAGCTGCTGTCCGCTGCCGCAACGGATAGCAAAGCATCGGGGCAGCCGGTTTCTGCAGAAAACAAAAACAGCACGGTGTTATCGGAACCCGGGATAAAGTCTGAAAAAGCGGCGGCGGTAGAAGATAAAGCGGAAGTTTCTTCTGCGGAGACTTTAGCGGGCGATGCGGTACCGGCTGGAGACAGTTCTAAAAAAAAGCCGGCAGATGATTCGGAAAAAAAAGAAGAAGCTGGAGATTCTACATTTGCTTCTATTCAGAATACCGGTTTAACGGTTGCAGATGGGGACAAATGGTATTACGAAAGTTTTGATCGGCAAGGGCGGCAGGTTTTTGCAGTACTCTACGAAGGAGACAGCGAAATTGAGCGAACGGTCTGGACATATCAGGATGCTGCACGCTATCCTGTTCAGAAAAAAACATCCCGGGCTTCTGCTGTGGAGGTAATCCGCTATGATGAGAAGGGGAGGGTACTGGTTATTGAACACTATGAAGAAAAAAAGCTAACATCCAAGACCGAAAATAGATATAATAACGGCGGTAAGCTAATGGAGCAGACGGTAACTGCAGGAAGAAATACCGACAAATCGGTGTGGGACTTTGCCGGAGATAAGGCTGTGTCTCAAACAAAGTACCGGAATGGGAATAAAATCGCTTTTACCGAACTGCATACCGAGCCGCATATTATTCATCTTTATTTTGACGGAAAAGAAGTGTTTATAGGAGAGGAACAGTGAAGCGTTCCGATTTTTCATGGATTTTGTTTGTACTGCGCCGGTTTAATGCGGCAGATACAAAAGGCAGATCAGCGGTTACCGGGATTTTATCCGTGCTTGGAATCGCATTCGGGGTAACGGTACTCATTGTTATTTTGGCAGTGATGAACGGATTTCAGCGCAGCTTTATCGATACTATTTTACAGGTAAGCTCCGCACATGTGCAGTTATACGGCAGCGCCGACATGCTTGAGAAAGCAAAAGCCGCAGGCGGGTGTCAATCATTCTATGTGTTTTCGGAAACGCAAACCGTGATGCAGGGACATTTTGGAAGACAACAGCCTGCGGTACTCCGTGCCGTGCCGGAAACTATTAAGACCGATGACCCCGGTTTTGCCCAAACCGTAACAGTGATGGAAGGTACCTTTGATCTGAGTGTGCCGCAGTCTGTAGTGCTGGGCTATGAACTTGCCCGGATGCTTTCCGTCTCTGCAGGTGATCATATTTCGCTTTTGGCACTTGCCGGTACGGCAGATACCGATATTTTTCCGGAGGATGCGGAATGCCTTGTTGCCGGTCTTATAAAAACCGGCTATTATGCCATCGATTCTGCCTTTGCATTTATTTCAACGCAAACGGGGGAGCAGCTATGCGGTAAGCAGGAGGTGTTATCTGCTGCGGTTAAGCTCACCAATCCCGAAGCTGACGGTGTGTATCTCAGTTTTATTTCAGAGCATTTTCCCGATCTCAAATGTGAATCATGGCGTACCTATAACCACGCCTTTTTCGGTGCGCTGCGGGTGGAAAAAAATACGATGTTTATGTTGGTGTTTTTGATCTTTGTTGTCGTTACTGTCAATATTTATAACGGAATGCGTAGGTCTATCTATGAGCGGCGGGAAGAAATTTCAGTTCTCGCTTCATTGGGCGCACGGAAAGAGCATATTCAAGCCTTGTTTATTGCAAACGGCTTTACCATCGGCTTACTGGGCGCTTCTATAGGACTCGTGATCGGGCTGCTGCTTTCTGCGGATATTAACCGAGTCTTTTTATTCGCGGAATATCTGGTAAATACCGTGATTGAAGCTGCAAATATCCTCTTGGAACATACATTTGTGAGCGGATTTAGCATTTTTAGTCCAAAGTATTTTTATATCGATTCAGTACCCGTGCGTATTTTTTTTAATGAAGTATTTTTAGTATTCCTATTCGGGGTATTTTCTGCGAGTTTTGCTGCATCAGTTGCCGCTCGGAAAATCCTCACATTCAAACCTGCGGAGGTGCTGCGTTATGAGTAAACCGATTTTAGCTCTGACAAATGTAGCAAAAACATTCAAATCGGAGGCTGATTCCATCAGTATTCTGCATAATTTAGAGCTGACCGTTGAAGAGCCTGCAAAAATTGCTGTTGTAGGCGAATCTGGATGCGGTAAGAGTACCTTTTTGAATATTGTCGGCGGTTTGGAGCAGGCTGATTCTGGGGAGATTATTGCGGGCGGCTATGAACTGCACCGTTTGGATGAAAACGGATTGACGGAATACCGCCGCTTTTATCTCGGTTTTATCTTTCAGTTTCATTATTTGCTCAAAGATTTTACCGCGCTTGAGAATGTGATGCTGCCAGCTCTTATCGCCGGTTTACCGAAAAAAGCGATAAAAGAGAAGGCTATTGCGCTGCTCCGCGATGTAAAACTGGAAAACCGGCTCAACCACTTTCCATCACAGCTTTCCGGCGGGGAACGGCAGCGTGCAGCGGTTGCTCGTGCGCTGATCAATGACCCCTCACTGATTTTAGCGGATGAACCAACGGGTAATCTCGATCCTGCAAATGCGCACGGGGTGCAGGAGCTGCTGTTTTCGATGGCTGATAAGCACCATAAAACGCTAATCATTGTAACCCACGATCTAGGTATCGCGGCAAATACTGACCGCTGCTACCGGCTTGAGCAAGGAAGTTTGCACCTATTATGAATTTTTTACTTGCATGGAAACTTGCACTGCGGTATTTGGGGCTCAATGCAGGAGCTTCTGTCTCAAATGCACGCAAAAGCTTAATCGGGGCAGTGTGGGGGATTGGCATTAGTATTATCCCGCTGGTGATTGTGTTAGTGGTATCAGATGGGATGATTAAAGGGATAACTTCTCGGATGATAGAACTCGGCAGCGGTCACATACAGGTAATTGATCTCCGCCCCATGCCGAGGACTAAGGCTGCAGCTCAAGAACGGCGGGAGAATACCGAGGAGATTTTTGATGTAGTCCGTATGCAAATGCCCTCAACTGTTACCGGAACACGGCGGCATCAGGAAGGTACGGGGCTTTTAATCGGGAAAAAAGGACGCAGCGGAGGTACAATCCGGGCTATCGATTCAACGTATTTTACTGAAAACCCTCCCGCACAAAAGCTCTTAACAGTGGTTAGCGGCAGTATTGATCTCAGTGATCCGCACGGTATTCTGCTCGGTAAAAAGATTGCGGAAAAAACCGGTCTTGCTGTTGGGGATAGCTGTTCCCTTTTGACCCTGCTGCCGCAATATTCAGGTAATAAAACGGTGCCGAAACTCACCCGGTTTAAGGTAACCGGTATTCTGTCTTCAGGGTATCAGGAACTCGATGCATTGTGGATTTTTATTCCGTTGGAAACAGGAGCGGCAGTGCTTTCGCCGCAAGCCTCGTTGAACTCTCTGGTAGTCAGTGTTGCGGATCCGTTTGATGAATCCTTGCTTGCTGCCGCTAAGCAGAACCTTTTGCAGCAGCTGCCGCCGGGATTTTCTATTTATAGCTGGCAGGATTTAAATCGTGCTCAATTTTATTCGTTTCAGACATCAAAAAATCTTTTGCTGTTTATTATGTTTTTAATTCTGCTTGCTGCTTCGGTCAATGTTTCTTCTGCAATGGTGATGCTCATTATGGAGAGGCGGAGGGAAATTGCTATTTTAAAGACGGCGGGTGCGCATCCGTTTTTTATCACGCTTTCGTTTTTATTGGCAGGGCTGTTGACCGGAATGGCAGGTCTTTGTATCGGACTATTAGGCGGTATTCTTGCTTCAATACATATCAATGAGCTGTTCGTCTTTTTTGAATATGTTATCAATTCGGCACAATCTTTGCTTTACTATATTATAGGAAGAACGGGAACTCCGGAAACCATTCATCTGCTTGCCCCTGAATACTATTTGGAATATATTCCCATAACGCTGAATGCAGCGGGGCTTTACACTATTGCCGCCGGAACTTTGATTTTATCGGTTATTGTCTGCATGATTCCGGCTGTGTCCGCAGGTAAAGAAAAACCGCTGGACAGTATGCGGAAACTTTCGTAATGCGTACCGGTATTTCACGGAGCGGATGTCTTGAATCGTGGATGGTACACTCTGCTTGCATAAAGGCTACGGCTTTTTGACAACAGCCTCGATACACCGCATAAGCTGCGAGCAGGTATAGCCGCTGATCAAATATGCATTGGAGCTGCGGTTGTCGGAAAAAACATAGTCGCCGCTTTGCAGCGGTGTAAACGAAAAGCGCAGCTCGGTTCCATCCCCAAGGGAGAGCCTGACCGATGCCGTCTGAGGAGTTTGCAGGGGGGGAGCGCTATACACATCAATACAGGAAAATTTTTCTAAAAAAAGCTCCAGGTCGCGGAAGGCTGCTTCATGCTCTTCGTTTCTAAGTACAGTATCCTTGCCGTATTCCAATCCTTGAATACCTGTTCCGCGGAAAATACGTGCATAGAGCTGCATATCAAGCCAGAAGGGAGCGGCAACGGTTAAAAACGGTTCGAGTGCATTATCAATGAGAAAAACACTGAGGCTGCGTCCCGTCCGCACATATCTGCCGCTGCCAAGCGTATCTGTTGTACCGAAAAACAGCTCCGCGAGAATAGTACCATCTTGCCGTACCAGCCGGATTTGCGCTGCGTGAGCGTCATCAATACCGTACCCGGAATAGTCCCGCGGCTGAGCCGACACGGAAAGAAGCGCCCGGGAAGCGGTCAGCAGCGAAAAAAAACGGCTGATAATTTCCTGCCGCACCGGATACATACCGTTTACCGTCTGGAGATAAAACCGATTGCCTCGTTTAGAGAGCGTCATACGCCCCATCTCCACCGGCTCAGCCTTGAGCGGAATGGAAAAGCGGAGTTCTGCGGTGTCAACTATATCCTGCTCAAGCACTAAACGTCCCGGCACAGCTGCTGTCCGGGCGGGACGGTAGAGAAAAGACAGTCCATACAGGCAGAGGAGGACACAGAGCAGGAGGAACAGAGCCTTTGTTGTACGGCTGTAAGCGAAAATCGATCTAAAAAACAAACAAAAACGCAATGTACGGATAGAATGCATATATGCTCCGGCTTTTTCATACAATATGCCGCAGTTACGGGCGTTTCCGTCCGGACATACACATCACCGCACCGCCTGCAGCAATCAGCAGCGGGATAATCACGAGGTTCAGCACACGGATAAACACAATCATGCGGTTAAATGCCGCATCGCTTTCAATATATTTGAACGGCAAAACCGCCGGCTGCTTGTTCTTTAAATGCAACAGCGCATCCTGCTTGGTAATCCAGTACAGGGCATTTACCATAAGGTCGAGATTGGCATCGGCATGAGCATATTCGGCAGCAGTGCTGATACAGTATTCATCAGCGACAACAAGCAGCCGTGCATTTCCTGCAGGCCCCGGTTCCATACTGTATGCCGCAAGCGGAAATGCCGCACGGCTTTGGCTATCCGCAGCAGCAAGCTGTTTCCCATGCGGGTCGGTATTATACGGAGGACTTTGCAGCGCCGATCCCGTGCCGGACAGCAGCAAGGGGAGCGGGGTTTTGCCCCGTGCGGCAGTACACACCAGCTCTGACGGCCAGAAAAACTGCATTGTCTTTCCTGCGCTCAGGAGCGGAGGGATGGTATCGGCTTCCTGTCTTACCACCTGTACCCAAAACGGGTAGTTGATGTATTCGTAGGAGGAGCCGTCCGCAGCGGGCAGCGTGATCCGGTAGTTTGCGGGATCCATGACCAGATTAGGCTGCAGCACAAAGCCGCAGCGGGCAAGCAGTTCCAGCAGTTCATCATGCTGCTTGGGCGCTGCCTGCCATGAGGCGGCAACATTCACGGTATTGGCAGATACAAAAAAGACGGCAGAACCCTTTTTCCCGATAAATACATCAAGTGCAGTCAACATATCGGCATCAAAATACGATGAACCGGCGACAAGCAGCGGGATTTCCGGCTGCAGCTCCGGATAGGGCTTGGTAAGCACGATCGGGATAAAACCGGCATATTCCAGCCATGGAAGCACATACTTGTAATCCCCTTCGGTACTGCCGGGCGGAAGCGCGACATACACAGACCGTTCGGCAGTCCTTCCCTGCGTATCTTGATTCATTTCCGTAATAAAACGGGCAATATCAGCTTCCAGTGTATACACATCGGATAAAAACGGGATAACCCGGTTTTCCCCCCGGTATTCACACAACAGTCCGGAATACAAATTTTGCAGTATCTTGGTATTCCCGCTATCCCGTTCAATGTGCCGGGCTGCAATCCCCAGCTGCTGCAACCGCTGAGGCGTGCTATCGGCTGCATCTTTATAGATAACAACACACCGTCCCGCTGAAATCTGCTGATACTCATTCAAAATATCCGCCGCATATTGAAGGGACGGTAAAAACCCATCTATGTTATCTGAGCGGAACCACGTAATGGTTACCGTTCCTTCCAAGCTCTTCAGTATGGATTTGGTGTAGGATGAAAGCGAATAGGTCTTCTGCCTCGTCATGTCGGCTCTAATATACACCCGTTGTGTCAGCAGCGCCGACACAAGCACTACCGCGCATAAGAGGACAGCTTGCACACGGTACTCTCTCATCGGCTTCATCGCTGTTCCTCCTGTGCATACAGAATAAAAATAGAAAGCCCTTGTGCGCTTATCATCAGTAGTATATAGAAGAAAAAATCACGGGTATCGAAAATACCGCGAGCAGCTGATTCAAAATGCAGGGTAAAAGAACAAAATGTCAGTATTTTGACGAGGAATGTTGGCATTGGCAGCAGCTGAGCAAAAACATGGCTTACGGTAAAAAAGAGACCGGTAAAAAAGCTGAGTAAAAAACTGACCGCCGTATGCGCCGAGATATTTGCAAGCGCCAAAGACCAGCCGGTAAATGCAGCACCAAAACACAGCACCGCGCAAAATGAAAGGAAAAAAGAAAAAAAATCAAAATAGACGAGCGGAATAACCGAGAGCGGAATGATCATAGTGAGTGCCGTCATACCGGCAAAGCATACCAGCAAAGCCGCAGCTTTAGCGGCAGCAAGCAGCTGTTTATGCACAGGATATACGGCAAGCAACCGGTCTGTCCCATGTTTTTTTTCGTCCGCCCAGCTATTCATCGCAAGCAGCGGAATTACAATACAAAACAAAAACGGCAGATTTAAAAAGAAAGGGCGGAAGTCTGAAAAACCTGCCGAAAACCAATAGCCTGAGCCGACAAAGGGAATCGCGGCTCCTGCATAGAGCACAAACGCTGCGGCATAGACAGCAGGGCTGTGCAGCAATGCGGTCAGTTCCTTGGAAAAGAGCGCTTTAAAGGCTTGATTTTGCTTCATTTCCGCCCCCGCTTGCCGGTACCGGTGTGCAGCGGTTCAGTTTCCGTCCTAAATTCATGGGTGGTAACGCCCGCATAGTGTTCAAAAACACGGAACAAGAGCTTATCCGATGCAGCATCTTCCGTAATACCGGCATCTTCAAACAGCTTGTCGGCAAGTTCAGCCCGCGTACCCACAGCAATTTGCTGCCCTTTATGCAACAGAATATGATCGGAACAAATCCGCTCCGCCATTTCCAGTTGGTGTGTACACAGAATAACAGCTGCATGGGTAGACAGGGTGAGGACTTTTTTTTCAAAATCTTGGAGCTGAAACGGATCGAGTCCGGAAGCAGGTTCATCCAACAGGATAAGCCGGGGATGGTGAATAATCGCTTGAGCAAAACCAACCCGCTGCCGATACCCTTTAGAAAGTCCCTTGATACGCCTGCCGTATACCTCCTGTAAATCGGTAAACTCAAGCGCTTCTGCCAGCATTGCCTGCTGAACATGACTGCCGATACCGCGCATCTGCAGCGTAAAAAGCAAGAATTCTTCCACCGTCATCGAATCGTAAAGCGGGTTTTGCTCATAGAGAATCCCCGTATTGCTCTTTGCCGCCTCCGGATCATCGAGTATAGAAGAGCCGCAGATATGCACATCTCCCGTGCTTGGACGCCGATAGCCGCTGATGATATTCAGTACCGTACTTTTCCCAGCGCCATTCAAGCCGAGCAGGGAATAAATATGCCCGGCTTCTGCCGTAAAACTGATGTGCTCACAGCCTATGTGCCGCTTCTTCCCTGTGCCATAGTATTTACTGATGTCTTGTACATCAAGAATAACCAAATCAGCAGCCTCCGCTCATCATGCCTAAATCCATTGGGCATCTGTAAAACTCAAATCAAATCTAAAAATCGAACCGAGTTTTTAAAGACTATCCTTAAACACGGTAATATCATCCACACTCTTGCGCTTCGGCATCGGAGTTTCCCCATCTGCATAGTCCACTGCGGTTACTGCCACGATAATCTGCGATTCATCAATATTGAAGAACTTTCTAATTGCAGCCTCATCGTAAATACCCATAATCAGCGTTGCCAGCCCTAATTCATGCGCTTTTAAACACATATTCATCGCCTGCATACCGCAGTCGTAATACTGGAACCCGTCTTTCAAATGAGTCTCGTACTCGCCAGCCCGCGTAAAACCAGCCCGCTTATCCACCACCGTCGAAACAATCAGCACGGGAGCATTTTCTACATTATGCCGGTTAAAATCAGGCAAACAGCATGCAAGTTCTTTTTCTGCCGCCCCTTCTGCAACATAATAGCGCGAAACTTGCGAGTTTTTCCATGACGGAGCCATGATAGCAGCTTGAATAATCTCGCGGATCAATTCACGCGGGACAGGTTTGTCCATATATTTACGCACACTCCGGCGCTGATTAATACATGTTTGTAATTCCATATAAAAGCCTCCTAAAATTTTTGAAAGCACCCGCTTGAGCAGCCGGTACGGTTTTCAAAAAACGCGGGTACTATAGCATATTTTGTCAAACGAATCACTAGAGAGGAAAAATTATTGCGGGGGTTTCAGCATGAAAATTGTAAAGCCATAACTTTATTGATAGAGTAAATCTACTTAATCCAATATCGCTGCTGCAGAGCATTTGGTACTAAATACCTATCATCGGTCTCCGTATATACTTGACACCTTCTTTATCTGCATATATACTCAAATAAACATCTGAACAAATGTTCATTTATTAAGATGAGGTGCCGAATGGAAGATAAGACAGATCAAACAATGGAAGAAAATACTGAATATTTTGATCCTGATGCAGTAGCTCATGCACGGTCAAAAATTCCTGATGAAGATACGATGACAGAACTCAGCGATTTTTTTAAGAACTTTGGAGATTCTACCCGTATCAAAATCGTATCAGCATTGATGGCTGGCGAGCTATGTGTTGCAGACATTGCCGAAGTGCTGGAAATTTCCGCCTCAGCAATTTCACATCAGCTGCGGATATTGCGTCAAGCAAAGATTGTACGTTACCGGCGTGTAGGAAAGCAAATCTACTATTCTATAGAAGATAATCACGTCGGTATTCTCTATACCGTCGGTATGGAACATATTCAGGAAGGCCGCTAAAGGAGGAGAAAATGGCTTGTACTTGCACAGCATGTAATCATGTACATTCGGAATCGCACAGCGGAGGTGCCTATGACTCTTTATGGAATAAAAGCGATGTTGCCCGCTTTAGCGCTGCGGCAGTTTTGTTTGTCATCGGTATCATTTTAAAAGTGATGGATGATCCTTTTAAAATAAACGTTATGATCGGCAGCGTGCCGGTTGTAATTGCCGTATCATCACTCTTCTTTATCGGTACATGGCTGACTGCCGGTGTAGAAGTGATGGAAACAACGCTGAAAAATATCGGAAAGGAAAGCATCTTTGATGAAAACTTTTTGATGACTTTTGCCACGATCGGTGCTTTTATCTTGGGTGAGTGGACTGAGGGAGCAGCGGTTATGCTGTTTTACAATCTGGGAGAACTTTTGCAAGCTGCAGCTGTTCAGCAATCGCGCCGGTCTATTACCAACCTCATGGACTTACGCCCGGAGTTTGTCCGGCTTTATTCGTGCAAAGATGAGGAAAATCGCCTTCATGGTGAGCATAACCTGCATGAACATAAGGAACATGAACATGCTGATAAACATCACCACAGCGAAACCTGCTGCATGGAAGATGCTCATACCGGATGCTGTGACCATAATCACCATGAGGATACTCATGCCGGACACACAGATGCAGGTGATAGCTGCGGATGCGGACATAGCCATAGTGCTGAAAATCACACCGGGCATACTCATGGCGGACATCATGATGAAGCCTGCAGCTGCTGCACTCACAGCGGTGACCATGCCGAAGGAACTCTGGTGGCTCCTGAGGAGGTTGTAGTAGGCACACTCATTCTCGTAAAACCGGGAGAAAAAGTACCGCTTGACGGAATACTTGTTGAAGGAGCTTGTTCGTTTGATACCTCATCCATGACAGGAGAAAGTATGCCGCGTTTTATTGAAGCGGGCGGTACTGTGCTGGCGGGCTTTGTCAATACAGACGGCTTAGCGGTGATTAAAACCACAGCGGCAGCAGATGAAACGGCAGCAGCAAAAATGTTGGAGCTGGTAGAGCATGCTCAAGACCGCAAAGCAAAAACAGAACGGCTTATCTCACGGTTTGCGCGTGTCTACACACCGATTGTAACCATCAGCGCTGTACTGCTTGCGCTGCTGCCGCCGTTTATCTTACTGGCGGCACAGGGAAAGCCTCTTTCGTGGGCTGCATTTGTGCCGTGGATTTCACGCGGATTAGTATTTCTTGTCATATCATGTCCTTGCGCCTTTGTAATCTCGGTACCGCTTGGTTACTTTAGCGGACTCGGCGGGGCTGCAAAAAAAGGGATTTTGATAAAAGGCGCTGACTTTATCGACGCATTAGCAAAAACCGATAGCGTAGTATTCGATAAAACAGGGACTCTCACAGCGGGTATTTTAACGGTACAGCAAATACTCCCTGCAGAAACAGATCACACGAAAGCGCTGCTGGAGCTTGCATATATTGCAGAATACCATTCACAACATCCGATTGCAAAAGCAGTGAAAAACTGTGCACAAGAACAGCTTGGGTATGAAAGGATTGCAGAGCTTGAAAAAGAGGTAGAAAGTCTGGTGCAGTACATAGAAAAGGCAGGTTCCGGTGTGAGTATGCTGCGGCAAGGCAAAGAACTGAAAGCCGGGTCAGCCCTCTTTGTGCTGGGTGACACGGGTATGCAGCCGGAGATTGCAGGAACCGTCGACGGTACAAAGGTGTTTATCTCCTATGCAGGACTATATGTAGGCTGTATTATCTGCAGCGATAGTATGAAAGCTCAATCGGCACAGGCAATAAGCGAACTGCGCAGCGCCGGAGTCGGCTACTTGGAAATGCTTACCGGAGACAGCAGAAGCGCCGGTGAAAAAATAGCACAGGCGCTCCAGCTTGACCGCTGCAGCTGTGAACTTTTACCGCACGAAAAAGTTGCCCGCTTTGAAGCAATTAGCGCCGAACGGAAAAAGCGAAATCCTGAAGCTGTGTGCGTTTTTGCTGGAGACGGAATCAACGATGCTCCCGTTCTTGCCCGCGCCGATGTCGGCATTGCAATGGGAGCAATAGGCAGCGATGCAGCGATTGAGGCAGCAGATGTTGTCTTGATGAATGACAACCCGCAGCTCATTCCGCAAGCGATTCAGTCAGCACGGTTTACCAGGAAAATCGTTATGCAGAACATCGCGCTGTCTTTTGCTGTCAAGGCAGCCTTTTTAGCAGGCGGCGCACTGGGCATTATCGGTTTGTGGGTCGCAGTATTTGCCGATGTCGGCGTTGCCCTTCTCGCAGTGTGTAATTCCATGCGGGCACGGCGGTGAGAAAATACCGGCTATCTCTAAAAAACTGATTCGCAGTCCGTGGCGGTCTTCGTCAGCAAATCTACATCCGTGTACATTTGCTGACAACGATGTTTATCGGTTGGCAAAATTGATTGAAATATAATGGGAGAAACCAAGATGAAAGCACGATCAATTACCATACGCGCTGACACAGATTATCAACAGTTTACCCGACCGCAAAACGGATGAAAAAGCCGAAGCCGTATTTTACACGGAGGATTATACTCGGGACGAAGGAAACCATACGGATTGGAGTTCTTCCGATGGGCTCCAAGCAGCGATAAAACGAGCAAGAGCAAAAAACTGGACGATTTATAATCGGGAGCCAAAAAGAGATTTTGAGGAGCTTGAATTGGCTGGGGAATAGGCAATGGCTTTTAAATTGCATTTTAAGGAATATATCTGTCTGCATCATAAAAGTAACCCACGCTTGACATTTTTAGCTCTTTTTAGTAACATTGTTATTAATCAGTAGAAGAGTTATTACAAATATGAACAACCATGTAGAAAAAATATTAGCCGATAAGGATGAACTCAACACACGGGCAAAGATTTTGCGCGCTGCAAAACAGGAGTTTTTTGCCAATGGCTTTGCAGATACTAACGTGCGCACCATCGCCGAAAAAGCCGGTGTAACGACGGGGGCGCTGTATAACCTTTTTAATAATAAGGATGGTATATTCGAAGCTCTTGTAAGCGGCGTATTCGACGAATTATTGAACACCATATCACACAGCGAGCTTCTTGAATCGCAGAACTTCGGTATGAAAACGAGCGACCTTTCCTCAATTACGGAACTATCGCAACGCCGGTTTTTACGAATGATAGATTTTTTTTATGATAATTGGGATGCAATGAAACTGATTGTCTGCTGTTCGAAGGGAAGTTCCTACGAGCATATTTTCGATAAGGCAATCGATATAACTGAAAACGACACCTTTCGATTATTGAAACTCGACGGCGTTAAAATGTCGCGGCGCATACGGTTTTTTATTCATGTCATGGTAACGTCTCACTTTGAAAATTTAAAAGAAATTTTTTATCATAATTTAAAAAAATCGGAAGCAGTGGAATATGTGCTCGACTTTAACGTATACCATTGTGCCGGCTGGAAACAATATTGGATGGAACAAGTAAA
>NZ_JBQNBW010000044.1:0-23461 GCF_052169735.1 Treponema sp. | reverse complement strand
ATTTATCGTAAATATATAAGCCCTTAAAAAGCTCCTTCTTCCCTTCAAAAATCGCTTGCAGGGTTGTTAAAAAAAGGCTTTTACCAAACCGGCGCGGGCGCGATAAAAACACATACTTATAGGTATTCAGTAATTGATACGCTTCCTGTGTTTTATCAATGTAGACATAATTATCGGTAATAATTTCAGAGAATGTGTGTATTCCTATCGGTAGTTTTTTCATCAGTGCCTCCTTTTATCTTAAACCAAGCAGCTCACATACCGTATGCTGAAATTCTCCGGATGTTATCTCCCCATTCAAAAAAGCTTTTATTTCCTGCTTTATTCCGGCGGGAAACCGGCGCCAGTAAGATTCTGTCCAATTATGCATAGCTGCTGTAAGACTGCGCTGTGTTTCCACCGGCATTTCCCCTAAGCTATATGAAACAAACTGGATAACCATCTCGTATAAAAGATCAGCGGGAATGCCTTGTACTGAACCGTTTTGGGCTAAAGAAGCACGGCGGTTTTTTCCGCGTTTACCGCTCGATTGGGGAATCCACGAATCGACAAGACCTATAATTTGTTCTTTGGAGAGCTCGGGAGCTTCTTTTTGTAAAAGTTCAGCTGCATAATCCCGAAAGGTATGCCGTACCCCATCCATACTTGCGTCAATAGAAGCATAAATGGATTCCGACATTTTTTTTGCAGCTTGCTCAGGAGTAAAAGGGATACTGCCGTTCACTACTCCATCCAGCTGACCTTTCCGGCGCTCAAGCGCAGCAGCAAGAGCCTCCAGCTCACGCGGTTCAGCTCTATGCAGAATATAGTCGATTGTAAACAGCAAATCATCACTATAATCAGCTTTCATTATAGATAGAGCATATACTATTTTATGGGGTTTTTAAAGAGCCGGGAAGAAAAAAGCAATCAACGACCCTGACGCGGCTTGTGAGTATGAATCCTCTGCATGAATGGAGGAAATCATTGCTGCTGTGTGAACCGCCGGCCGTTTATAGTAGTACTGGGAACATCCAATGCCTTTACCTTACCATAATGCAGAAAAATACTTGCCGGTTTAGCTTTTTTTTTGTATGTTAATACCATATTCTTAATAGACGCTTACAGTGCCGTGAGAGCCTGTATGTGTTATATTTGATAAAACTACAGTAGTAGCATAATGTCTGTTATTATGATGAAGGAGCTTATAAGATGGCTAAACAATTACTGTTTAATGAAGAAGCACGGAAGAAACTGCTTTCCGGTGTTGAACAAATTTCCAGTGCAGTAAAAGTAACATTAGGACCGAAAGGTCGCAATGTATTGCTTGATAAGAGCTTCGGTGCACCGACCGTTACAAAAGACGGTGTTTCGGTTGCACGTGAAGTGGAATTAGAAGATCCGTTTGAAAATATGGGCGCACAGCTTTTAAAAGAAGTTGCGACAAAAACCAATGATGTAGCGGGAGATGGAACTACAACTGCTACTGTTTTGGCATATTCTATGGTACGCGAAGGGCTGAAAGCCGTTGCTGCCGGTATGACACCGCTTGAATTAAAGCGCGGTATGGATAAGGCTGTTTCTATTGCGGTAAAAGACATTCAGGAAAGTGCAAAAGAGATCAAAGGGTCGGAAGAAGTAGCACACGTTGCCTCTGTTTCCGCCAATAACGATCAAGAAATTGGTAAAATTCTTGCTGATGCCATTGAACGTGTCGGAAAAGACGGTGTTATCGATGTCGGCGAAGCACAAACCATGGAAACTGTTACCGAATACGTGGAAGGTATGCAGTTTGACCGCGGCTATATCTCTTCTTATTTTGTAACAGACCGCGACCGCATGGAAACAGTATATGAAAATCCGTATATTTTGATCCACGACAAGTCTATTTCTACTATGAAGGATCTGCTTCCGCTTTTGGAAAAAGTTGCACAGTCCGGACGCCCGCTGCTTATCATTGCTGAGGATGTTGAAGGTGAGGCATTGGCAACCTTGGTTGTAAACAGTCTCCGCGGTGCATTAAAGGCATGCGCAGTTAAGGCACCCGGTTTTGGTGACCGCCGCAAGGAAATGCTCGAAGACATCGCTATCCTCACTGGAGGGCAGGTGATCTCTGAAGAATTGGGCTTAAAGCTTGAAACAGCAGATTTGAGTCAGCTCGGTCAGGCAAAGAGCGTTAAGGTTGATAAAGAAAACACTACGATCATCGACGGTATCGGCGACAAGCAGCATATCAGCGACCGTGTTGCACAGATCAAGAAGCAGATTGAAAATGCTACCTCTGAATACGATACCGAAAAACTCAAGGAGCGCTTGGCAAAACTGGCCGGCGGTGTTGCAGTTATCAAGATCGGTGCTGTTACCGAAGTTGAAATGAAAGAAAAGAAGCACCGTGTTGAGGATGCTCTCAATGCAACACGGGCAGCTATCGAAGAAGGTATCGTTGCCGGAGGCGGTCTTGCGTTAATTCAGGCTGCAAAAGCACTTGACAAAGTGAATATCTCCAAGCTGACTGAAGATGAAAAAATCGGCTTTAAGATTGTAAAGCGTGCCCTTGAAGAACCGATCCGCCAGATTGCAGAAAATGCCGGTCTTGACGGTGCTGTTATCGCAGAAAAAGCAAAAGAAAAGCGCGGTTACGGCTTCGATGCTGCAAAAATGGAATGGGTAGATATGATCAAAGTCGGTATCATTGACCCGGCAAAGGTTACCCGGTCTGCACTGCAGAACGCAGCTTCTATTGCAAGTCTTCTGCTTACCACAGAGTGCGCGATCACCAATCTTCCGGAGAAAAACGCACCGGCAGTTCCCGGTCCCGACATGGGCGGAATGGGCGGCATGTATTAATCGGTAGTCCCGATGCAGAAGGTGTAAAGACATCTTCTGCACGAATAAATACCGCGGATGGCGAAGAAGCAGCTGACTTTGGAGCTATCAGCTCTTTATTCGTGCGAAGGGTTTAATACTCCGATGCTCTGAGCCGGGGTGTTGATTGCGTTCCCCTGATCCCTACGGACAGAAAGCACCTCATCCGAAAGGGCTTATGCACAAATGTGTATAAGCCCTTATTTGTTTGGAATGTTTAATACCTGTATTCCGCGCCGATGTTGTTTATTCGTGCGGATTTAAGGATCACATACCGCGCCGGGGCTGTTTATTCGGCAGTTATCTGTAGTTTCCGTTCAATTTTCAAGAGAAAAGGAGATTCGTCCGGTACAGCCGTTTCTGCTATATATGGTTTTCGGGTATGCGTATTATAAAAATTCCCGGAATCATCCGCTAAGCGGATACCGTAAGGATTTTCTTTTGACCACAGTATCACCGAAACGGTAAGCGCCACATCCTTTTTTCCTGAAAAATGCATCACAAATGGAAGCTCCGGACGCGGAGAAGAAATAACCGTCGCTATATCCCCTGATGCGTTTTGCTCAAAGGCTGCATCCGATTCAAAAACCGCAACACCGTTTTGTGTCTGTACCGTAATAGAAAAGGCTTCAACTTTCAAAGGGGATGCAATTTGTATTGTTCCGATACTTCGTTCAAAATAGTTTTCCAATGATGTTTGTACTGTTAAAAACTGTTCTGCCGCTTCTGAATCCGTATGGTCATACTCACGGTAATAATCGCTGATAATTTCCTCAGAATCGGCATATTTTTTGACAAGACAGTCTTCCTTACCGTTGAGGGTATATACGAGGGTAAAGGGCTTATGCGGAATGTCTGCCGGAGCCGGCATAACAAAAACCCATAACGCTAATAGGATAAATCCGGTTCCGGTTAAAATACATTGCAGCGGGATGTACATTCTTTGTTCCTTTTTTTTCCGTTTCTTATCAATACTCAAACTTAACCGGATAAGAAATAAATCAAACGGAACAAAAATACATGCCGGCGCAATCTGAAGGGGAAATATCAAATTGAACATAAAATATCGGTAAAGAATGAGGTGCTGCACAAAGGGGATAAGAGGCAAAAAGAGACAAATAAGAAAGATAATCTGTACAGGAATTTGCTTAAAATGATAAGCACTGAGCGAAATCAAATAGATCGCCATAAAGATAACTGAAAATGAAAGGTTGATGAAAGAAAACACAAAAATATTCAACAAACACACAGCATGTCCCATAAACCCGTACAAAAATCGGTTTGCAGGCAGCGGTATCACCTTATTCAATGCCGTAAATACAAACATAAAAAACAGCGCAAATACATATTTAACAGCCAGCGCTGTAAGTGGAAAGGCATTCATTTCGGTATATGATGAAAAGCGGGTATAAAAGAGAAATTCGGTAATTTTCGAACCTAAAAATAAGCAGCCCCAGTTTACTAAAAAGAAATAGAGCGGCATCCACCACAATACTAACAGATCGCGTATATGCTGTTCTTGTTTTTTGCCGAATAAAAAGCTGAAGATAATAAGCCACGATAAAAAAATAATCGAAGAGACAATCAGTATAACAATGATATGCTGCTCACCGGTTATTACCAGTTTATTTTGTACCTGCCATACAAAGTAATGAATATCTCTGTCATTGCTGATATTTTGAACCGTTGCTGCAGCAAAAGAATCAAAAAAGCCTGATAAATCGGCATTTGTTTCTATCTTGATTGCCGGAATCTGCGCTTCGTTATACAAGCGGAGCTGCGGATCATCGGGCAGCCAGCCGAGACGGTGGAATACTACTGCATTGGTATAAAAATCAACGGGCAGCTGTTCTTGCTGCAAACAGCTATATGCAGGACGGAGGAGCCACGAAGGGCTTGTTCCCTGTGATGTACCCGCAATAATCCGCACCTTGTCCCGTGATCCGGAACCGATGCAGCACACTGCTGCCTTTGAATACGAGGAAAGCTTTTTTATGAGTTCTTTAGTCCCTTGGTACCGCTTTACCGGAACATCGGCAGGTAATTCCGAAATATCGCTTTGGGTAAGCGCGACCATAGTACGTACAGCAGGAGGCTGGACAGCAAGTTTTTGAGCAAATTCATTCAGCTGCAGTGTTGCCGTAGTTGATTGATTACTGCTATCGGCTGATGCGGTAAACACAATAACCGTATCGGTTTTAGGACCAAATTCATATACGGTATCCTCACCGAAGAGCAACTGGAGCGGTGAAAAAGTAAAGAGGAGTAAAAAAAACACTATAACCGGAGACTGACCGGCTCTATATATACTCATAGCTGCTAGAGCGTACTATAATCTCGCACTTTACCGGTTGAGAACCATATTTCAATACGTTTGTACGATTGGTTAATCCGCCGGACAATAGCAGCAGCTTCTTCCGAAGTTCTTTCTTGCAGATTCGATTGGTTCGGCGCTGTGTGTAAAACGGAATCATCGCGCATAAGGTCGGGATGGTATTTTTTTAAGAGCAGCTTCCATGCCTTTTTACAATAACTCAGCGGCATTCCGGGTAATACGTGCAAAACGGCAAAGTCTTCTGCAAGGGCTGCCGGAACAGGTACACGTACCGGTTCTTCCGGTTCTTCCTGTTTTTCCTGTTCATCAGCTGCAGCACTGAACTGCCGCGGTACCCGCCGTTCAATTTTATTTCCTGCGGCACGGTATTTCCCCTGCCGCTCTTCTGTTGCCCGCACAAAGGGATCATCATCCGTTCCAAGCCTATCGCGTAAAAGACTGCCGAGCGTTTCATAGTAATCGTGCATAATCAATACCGCCTCACAATAATGTCATCGAAGACGGCACCGGCACCTCCGGTAACATCCCGCTGTAATACTGCGCCAATAAAGTGCCGGTAGTATTCAGGCGATTCACCGGCGGTCAAATTCTTTTCCGTGCGCAAGATTGCAATATCTTCCGGCTGAATAACCGTTCCTGCTGCGGTGTCTTTCACATAATGCAGGGAACGGTTGGTGGTGCCGTAGTTGCCCTTTTCTGCCGCCGCCAGTTTTTTTTCACCGCTGCCGATAATCCGCTGCAAAAACTCCCGCGGATATCCGGCATCTGCGGCTGCTGCATAGATACCGTCCTCCGTCTTTCCGGTTAGACTTCTGAGCGTCTGTGTCATCTGTAAAAACTGTGCCGGTTCCAAGGCAACAGGATCGTCCAGTCCGGCATCTTTCCGGGAAAGGCAGATATGTTTTTCGATAATACAGGCGCCGCTCAGGAGTCCTGCAATCGGAACAGCTGCGGGATCAAGGGAATGGTCGCTGATGCCGACAGAGCTGTTCAGCAAAGCCGACAAGGATTGCAGCACCGCGGTATTATAATCCGTTTCCGGCGCCGGATATGCTGTTACGCAATGGAGCAGCGCCCGCAGTTCCGGGGCAAGCCCCTTGGCTTCTAAACAGGAAACAGCCCGTTCAATATCACCGAGCCGGGACACGCCGGTAGAAAGGATAACCGGCAAACCGAACGAAGCAACCCGTTCAAGCAATGGAAAGTGATTCAGTTCCGGCGAGGCAATTTTAAAAAAAGCAGGTTTGAGCTGCCGCAGTTCTTCAGCGGAGCGCAGTCCAAATGCCGAAGCAGAAAAGAGCAATCCTTCCTGCTTTGCGTATTCTGCCAGCTCTGCATAAAAGTCAATGCTGCATTCCAATGTACGGAACCGTTCATAGAGCGGTATACGCCCCGTCGGCAGTTCCACAAAGCCGGTATCGGGGTGCAAAATTTCATCGGCATACACAATTTGAAATTTTACCGCGTCGGCACCACTTTCTTTTGCAGCAGCAATCAGCTCCTTTGCTTTTTGAATACTGCCGTTATGCCCTGTGCCTATTTCAGCAATCACTAAGATATGTTCTTGAGACGAAAAAATCTTTCCGCCCGCTTTAAATGCTGTAATCATGCCGGCTAGTATAGCCTAAAGCTGCGATTCTGTATATCATATAGACAAGAGACGTAGGGCAACGCATCAAGCTGTTTTAAAACCCTCCTACAGATTTCCGGTGCGAGTGACCCTGAAAAAGACGGAAAAGGCGGTGCGATATGGATAGTCTGAAAAAAACTTTATCAGAACGGAAAAAAGAGCGCGCAGATTTACAAACGCTGCTGGATGCACTGTATAAGGAATACGGAAGCGCTCAATTTGAATATGCGTTACACAATACAACGCCCCTTGCCTCTATTGCCGCACAGGATTTTGAGGCGTGGAAGTCTTTACGGACAAAACGTCAGGAGGATGCTGACACTATTTTAGCCATTAAAACAGCGCAGTCCCGTCAAAACGAACTCAAAGTATTTTCCGGTGAAGTTGATAAATTACTACGGGAGCAACAGCAAGCGTATGAAAAAGCGCGGAATATATTTATTTTGGAGTTTTTTAATACCTATCGGCACGATTCGCTTGCCTGTATTACGCCTATTCTGTCTGCAGTCGAACCGCTTGACACCGCAATCGCTCAGCAAGAACAAGAGATGAGGCTGCTTGAACAGCAAAAGACCGAAGCAAACTTTTTGAAAAAAATTACCTTGAGTACACAACTCATTACTGCAAAAGGAAAACTAAGCAGCTTACAAAAAAAGCGGAATGCACAAGTCATTGCGTCCGGTGATGAAGTCATAACCGATACTGTGATCAGTGAAGTACGCGGCGACGGCTTTTCCGGTAAGCTTGAGGAAGTTTATACCGATCTTGCCGCTATCGTAAATAAACAAGATGAGATTGCTGCACGGAAAGAAACACTCATTGCTGAACAGCAGAAAATAAGTGAAACTCTGACGGAATGCGGAGTTGACTCAACCCCTCAAAAACGAATCACTGTGTTAACAACTGCTATAAAAACTTCCGATGAAGCTATCGGTATGGCTGAGCAGCAGCAGGGCATAGTATCTGCCGATGTGTTTTATACTGCCGAAGGAGCCAAAATTGAAGCAGCTCCGGCAGACATACCGGAACCCTTTAAGCCCTATCTTGATTCCATCGCCGAATACCGGGTAAAACTGCACAAAAATCAGCTCAATATTACCTATATTGAAAATGAAATTGCCGCTGCAGCAGAAAGCCGCAAGATTGAAGCCTTACAAAAAGCGATTATCGGGTATAAAGACGGCATTCAGCAATATGAACAGCTTATTGCCGCAGCAGAACAAGATATTGTACAGTCCGAAGAAAACAAGGCAGCGCTGGAACAGAAAAATGCTGAACTTCTATCGCAGTTTTCAGGAGAATAAAAAGCGGGAGAGTACTGAAATCTTTGAAAATATACGGTACCTCTGCTGTGTTCCATTGCGGCAGACCAACTTTCTTGTTGGGGTGTGCGCTGCAGGGTACTAAACCCGATATTGCACTCAATGGTAAAAACTTCTATAATCAATTCTATGCCTGAAACCATTGATTGGGAAGATAAAAAGTATCAAGAAGCCTTTGATGACGAAACCCGTTTGTTGACAAGGAGAAAAGCCTCCGATGCAAGCTGTACAATAGATGATATACAGGGTATATTAGATGCCTTGTATATTTTAGACGGTAATAATGCGGAAGGGCGCAGCTCTGTGCAGCAAATTACGCTTTCTGCAACTATTGCTGCGTATGAAGCTTTTATTCATCAATGGAAAAAGGAAATAACCGAGCAAAAATGATAGTCAACCGCTGAATCCCGTGTTTTAAAATATCTCCATACGGTATCTTTTAAAACATTTATGGGTATCGCCAAAACTATGTTGCGATCTGCATTAGCAGCTACGGTAATTACTTCTCGACAGTAGTAGCGGCTGATACGTTTGTAATTTGTAGAAGTTTGCCTGTGTAATTTGGTTCAGCTGCCCGGTGATGAAAAGGAGTAACTGTGTATGTTTCTTAATGCGAAAAAAATATTGCTCTTTCTGGCAGGACTTTTGCTTCTTTTAAGCAGCTGCTCAATTAAACAGATGGCTTTGAATAGCGTTGCAAATACCCTTGCCCCCTTTCCTGCACCTAAGGCAGACGCTTCAGGGGGAATTGATGCTGCAGCTGCTTTAACCGGCGAAGATGATGTGCCGCTTATCGCTGCCGTGTTTCCAACAGTACTGAAAACCTATGAGATACTGCACTTGAGCAATCCTCAGCATCGGGGCTTGGCGATTATGACCGGTTCTTTCTATGTAATGTATGCAAATGTTTTTGTGCAAACCCCTGCCGACTATATTCCTGACACACAATTTCAGCGGAAAAATATTGAATACCTCCGTGCAAAGAAATTTTACCTGCGAGGGGCTTCTTACGTTATGCAGTCATTGGATCGTGCGTATCCGGGCTTTGCCGCTGCGATAAACCGCTATTCGGAAGAAGGCGAAGGCGCAAAATTTCTCGCACGGTGTAAACCGGCTGACACGGAATCCCTGTATTGGGCAAGCTGCGGGGTGCTTGGGGCGTTTTCCCTTGATCCGCTTGACACAGATACGCTTGCAGTGATCCCGGGTGCCCTTGCAATGCTTGAACGGGCTGCTGAACTTGATCCTGCATATAACGAGGGCGCTTTATGGGAACTGCTTGCCGCTTTTTATGCCGCAGCGCCTGAAGCCTTGGGCGGCAGCCCTGAAAAAGCCCTGGAGGCATACCAAAAAGCGCTCGATTTAAGCGGCGGACAGCGCCCTTCGGTGTATATCCTGTATGCTCAGTCATTTTGTATTCCTGCACAGGATAGCGCCGGTTTTAACGAAGCCCTCTCCAAGGCATTAGAGATTGATCCTGCCGAACAGCCGGGCAATAAGCTGACTATTACGCTCAGTCAAGAAAAAGCCCGCTGGCTGCAAGCATCAAAGGAAGATTATTTTTTAGGTGATTAAAAACATTTAGGCATCTCTAAAAATTTTAGATTTTTAGAGATGACCGCTTGATAAAGGAGATTCTACCGCTATGACAATTCAAAGAAAATGTGTAGTAATGCTGTGTATGGTTACAGCTCTTGCAGCATCAAGTTTGTATGCTGACGATAAAGTCGTATTAAAGATTGCAACGGTTGCACCTGCCCGCTCTGCTTGGGACATAGAACTGAAAAAAGTTGCTGAAGAATGGAACCGTATTACCGGCGGACTTGTTACCATGAAAATCTATTCAATGAATACCCTTGGCGGCGAAAAATCCGGTATTCAAAAGCTGAAAGCCGCGCGCCCCGGTCAACCTGCACCGCTTGATGGGGCTATTTTTACGACGATTGGGATGCATGAACTGGTGCCCGATGCGTATATGTATACCCTTACCCTGCCTTTTCTCATTCAAAATCAGACGGAACTGGATAAAGCGCTCAGTGTTTATGGGAATAAGATTGAATCAAAGATAAAAGCGGCAGGATATGAGCTTATCGCGTGGTCAAATGTTGGCTGGCTTTCCTTTTATACGAAAGAACCCTATAGCACACTTGCAGAATTAAAGAAGATAAAAATGTCTGTCTCTGGTCTCGATAGCCCGATTTTAAGCGATAGTTTTAAAATAAGTGGGTTTAATGTTGTCGATACGCCTGCTCAAAAGTTTTCCCAAATGCTCAAAAGTAAAAATGGGATCGGAGGATTCTTTGCTGTACACTTGATGACGTATGCAGCAGGTTTTTATAAGGATATCAACTATGCCCTTGATGTTAAGCTGTGCCCAGTCATCGCCGGTTTTGTGATTTCTAATGCCTCATGGGAAAAAATTCCGAAAAAATACCATGCGCCGTTAAAAGAAGCCATGGAAAAGGCACGTAAGCGGCTCAATGACGCACTTGATAGTTCCGATGCTGATTGTGTGCAGAAAATGGAAGCAAGCGGTGTTACCATGATTCGTCCGTCAAAAGATGAGTTGAAAAAATGGGAAGCGGAATTTAACGATAATATCAATGATATCTACAAAGCGTTTCCAAATGCCTTTGATATGGAAATGTATAAAAATATTCAGGCATTGGTTGCTCCGATGCGGAAATAATCGTACCATAGTGCTATGAGAAAGACTGTTAATATATTGATCCTATTTCTTGCAGGTGTTTTAGCGATACTGCCGATTATCTTTTGGGGAATTACCGAAATCGGCGGTGTTGCTATTATGGATGGTGAACGGTTTATTATTCATGCCGTTTTTGTGTTCGCTTGCTTTGCAGGTATTATCACAAGTGCAAACCATAGGCAGCTGAATATCGAGGTTTTTAATCTTAGGCTGTCGGAATCGCTGAAAAGCACTGTAGGCAGTATAAATAATGGAATAAGCATTGCCGTACTGACTGCACTCTTTTTTGCCTGTTTTCCCAATATATTAACAGTTATCGATTCCGGGGATATTCTATGGGGAATACCGGTACGGTTTCTTTTTTTAGCACTGCCTCTCATGTTTTTGGCACAGCTTGTGCTGCAAATACGGGAAAATAAGCGCCTCCTATCTTCTCTGCTTGGACTGAGCGCCGGACTCTTTGTAAGCTGCGGTTCTCTCGCGAGTATCGCCTATACCGTTTTCGGGGCGGAGTCCGCTGCGCTGACAGCCTGTGCATCAATGTGGGCAGCTGTCAGTGCGAAATTACTGGTTCCGTTTGTTCTGGCGTTTATCGTCGCTGCACTGTTCGGCTTGCCCCTCTTTATTGTACTGCTGGCTATCACTTATACGGCATTTAGCCAGGGCGGCGGCTATGTCGATGTTGTTCCGCTGGAAATGTACCATATCCTTACTGACTCAAGTATTGCGGCTATTCCGCTGTTTACGGTGGCAGGCTGTCTGCTTGCTGAAGGAAGCGCCGGTAAGCGGCTGATGGAACTGGTGCGCAGCAGTGTCGGCTGGCTGAGGGGTGGTGTCATTATCTCATCCGTACTCGTTCTCACCTTTTTTACCACCTTTACTGGTGCTTCGGGTGTCACCATTCTCGCGCTGGGACCGCTTTTAAGCTTGATTCTAACGGGTAACGACTATTCAGAAGATGATGCAGAATCTCTGATCACAGCTTCAGGCTCATTGGGGATTCTTTTTCCGCCCAGTATGGCGATCATCATATTCGGCGTAACGAACATTATGACCGTCGATATCTTTGATGTATTCCGCGGCGCGGTTCTTCCGGGGCTGCTTTTAACCATATCAATGATTATTATCGGAGTTGTAAGAGACCGCAGTAAAAAGCGTATTCCGTTTTCGTGGAAGGAACTCAAAACTGCCTTTTGTGCGAGCTTTTTTGAGTTGTTGCTACCGGTTTTTATTATTGCGCTGTATTTTTCCGGGCTTTTTTCATTGCTGCAAACAGCTGCCTTTACCGTACTGTATACCTGTGTGCTGGAAATCATCATCCGGCGGGACTTTTCATGGAAAGGAGCGGCAGGTCTTATTTTAAAAAGCATTCCTATTGCAGGCGGCGTTCTCATTATTATCGGGGCGGCAAAAGGCTTAGCATACTATCTTATTGATGCGAATGTACCGGCTCTTTTAACTGATATTGTACAAACCTATATCCATTCAAAGTATGTATTCTTATTTCTGTTGAATATATTGCTGATTTTTGTCGGTTGTATCATGGATTTATACTCTGCAATTCTTGTTGTTTCACCGCTTGTGATGCCGATTGCAGAATCTTTCGGTATTCATCCCATTCACACCGGGGTTATTTTTCTGATGAATATGGCGCTGGGTTTTTTAACTCCTCCAATCGGTATGGACTTATTTATTGCGAGCTATACCTTCAATAAGCCGGTCATCAAAATAGTGAAAAATATTTTGCCGTATTTAGGAATCCAGTGTATCATTTTATTGCTGGTTACCTACATCCCTTGGTTTACAACAGTACTGCTGCCGTAACCTTCCCACACAAAACGGATGCCTGAATTAACACCCCCGACGCGGTTTGTAAGCATTAACCCGCCGCACGAATAATGGCTCTATTTCTTAATATACGGCGCAGTTTTGAAACACACAGCTCATCTGCATTGCCGCAATGTATACATTCCTGAACGATGGTGTACATACTTGTGCCGTTAGCTTTCTCCGACTATCCCGATAACCTCATCCCGGTAATCTTCTACAAGGGTAATTGTTTCACCGTTGCATTCTACAACCGTGTCTCCGATACGGTCAAACAATGCCTCGTTGATGGAATCAGCAATGACGCTCGGCATTCCGTGTTGAGCGGTAATCAGACTTTGTAGCGGCTCTCCGCGCAGCAGCATCCGCAACAGCTCTATCTGACTGCTATCCAATGGAAGAGATTCTGAGATCGTAGCTGCTGCAGGGGATGTTTTAGCAGCCCCAGACAGGATGGATAGTCCGGCAGGTATAGACGCGGTTGGTAGGGCAGCATCAGGGCAAGGGATAGGTTTACCTGATTTGTCAACGGTAGAGGATGTACACGCGGCAGAAACCTCGGTACTTTTTCTTGATATTTTTGTCCTCTCTTTTTGTACGGATGGTGTGATGGCTGTATGCTTTGCTGCAATCTCAGCTGTACCGTGAGTATCTTCTTCGGTTAGCAAACTTCCTTGTGTTTCAAGTGCGTCTTGTCTGATTTTATCAAGACCGGAAAAATCGATTGTGATCTTAGGGCGGGCGGCTTCGAGTCTTGCTTGTTTATCTGCCTCAATAACCGCTTCTATATAGGGGACAGCCCATGCTTCGTCTTTCTGCTCTTTTAGCGGACGGCCTGTTTTTAAGTACAAGCGAAATCGCCGGTCTGCCTCGTGTATAAGTTCCTGTATATGCCGGTGCCCGTCATACCATTTACGATAACTGTGTTCATACCATCTACCTTTTGTACAGCTGTATTTTCGGCATGAGTTAAGCTCATAGGGTACTGTTTTCTCATTTTCTCTGCTGTAATAGAGTGTATTGTTAAGCGGATACCAATACTGTGCATACTTCCTTCCGAAACAGAACCCAAAAAGATTCTTGTTACCTTGCCGGTATTGTGCTGATGCCTGCCGCCACACTGCGGCAAAGAGGCTGATCCCCGCTTCTTTGTCCTTTTGTATCACAATTGATCCATCAATTTTTTTTCCGTTAAAAAAACACAGGGTATCAAACACCTCCTGGTCGCTGTATTGTTCAGGTTTACGAAGAATTTCAGCTTTGGCATCCCAGTCCAGCATTTCACGGTCAGCATATTGGCTCACTATTTCCAAAGAGAAGCCGTTTATCACTGCAAAATCAAACATCCATTGCCGAATGTTATATTGCATATATCCGCTGCTCAACCCCGCATTGATATAGTTTTTTTCAAATTCCTGTATTTTGGCAAAGCTATCGTCCGCGGATGCGGTGCCTATCCCATTGACCAGTTCGGAAAGGTACATCAATGCAAAGGCGTTACAGTGTTTCTGATAGTTTCCCTTCCGCAATTCCGTCCGCCACGTAAAATACCCGCGCAGCTGTGCTAACGTGCACTTTTGATAGGTCTGCCAATATTCATGTATTTCTCCGTTCCACGGCACCGTATCTTCATAATCTTCCATGAATTTACCTTGTACATAGAAGTTTTTCAGCTCCTGCCTAAAAGAACCGTCCCCCGGTTGGTACATTTTCGCCATCCGGCGGATTTGTTCAGGAATCTGCTTTAGCGCTTTTGCCTCAACTTTTTTGACAGTTTTGTCTGCTCTTTTTTCTTGTACCGGTTTGGCAGCATGAGAAAACCCCGGACTGTAGCGATCCAGTGTGTTATTACCGGAATTCCTCGTTGCAAGATTTTGTCCATAAAAAAGCGGTGCATCTTGATATTGCACTTGATCAGTCGTGCTGTTATCGAGAATTATGGTAAAGCCGTCCTGTACATCGGAAATAATCTCTTCAGTAGGTGTACGCTCAATGATGCTCCGAAGTATTGTTTCAAACAAAGCATCTAATTCTGCTTTCTTCACAATCATGCTCTCCTACAAGGAATACAGTCGACCCATTCGATAACTGCGTTTTCGAATGGGTTTATTGTGTCTACGCCGGTATTGTTCCAAAACTGCTTTAATCTGCTTGAACGGTAAAGCGTTCTGCTTTTTCGTTACCGGTAATATCGCGTGCGGTAATCAGTATATCAGACTTTCCCCGGCTTAAAATGATCTTCCCGAGGTAAAGGCTGCCTTTCCGGCGGTATAAGAGCGTATCGGTAAATGCCGTTGTCCCTAAATAGGATTCCCGTTCTTTTTGCGTAATTGTTTCAAACGGAATGGTACGGAGGTTTATTCCGTTTACAACAATACTCACCCGGAATGGGCTAAAGGTATGAGTTCCTATATCGGCAGTGTCAGAAATTTCCGCATACAGCTCATAGCTTCCCTGACGTACATTTCGTTGTCCTGCTGCTTGAAATGCGGTATTTTGATCGTTTACTAACACAATATTCTGTATTTGAGGAGCTGTTTTATCAGTTACGGCAGGAAGGAGCAGAAGCGGATTGATATATACCTTCCGTTCGCTATCGCTTACCTGAAACAAGAGATCATTGGGAGTACTCCAGCCGCTGTTCCCTGTTCTGCCGATTACACTGGTTGCTTCTGCTGCTATTCTATTTCCAAGAGCTGTTGCCGATTCGAGATTTCCATAGATGGTCTGCAAACCGTCATTGTGGAGCAGTACTAAGGCATTTCCGAGTGTGCTGGGGAACATTCCTTGTCCATGCCGTGCGGTAAGCGCAATTAAGAGTGTACCGTTATCGGCAGCCCGGACTGTTTCAGCGTTTTCAAAAGCCATTCCTTGTTCAAATGTATGCTCACCAATACACTGACCAAAAAGCCGTAAAAATTGATTTGTGTCGGTAGGCCATTCCAATGCCGACAGAGAAAAAAGTACAGATATGCACAATAGGGTACAAATAATATAACGTTTCATCTTTAACCCGATCCTTCTTCAGAGTGCGGCACCCGCATTCTTTCAGCAGCTACCCCTTATTCTCCTCAGTTCTTTTTATTTTATATCAATACGGATGAGCTTTTTATCCGTTGCCAAAAAAATCTTATCTTGATCTTGCCGCAAAAATATATTGTTTGATGCAAAAGCTGTTTTGCCCAGAATATATCCCGGTGATTCTATGAGCGACAGTGTTGCGGTTTGATCTTGGCGGCTGATCACTGTCATCATATTTTTATAGGGGTGCTTTCCGCTTGCCAGCACTGTTCCTTGTTCCTGAATAATCTCTGATACCAAGTGCCGGCAGTCGATAAAACCGATGCCTTCCGTGCATTCAAACAGTGCATTGCTGCCGCTGTCATCAAAATCAACAAAGACCTGCCTTCTCAAGTTTCCTGCCAAATACCGGTGGTGTACAATTTTGTATTTTGTACCATCGACGCGGATTAACAATACTCGTTGCTGATTAAGCCCGCACACACATGCCACATAATGCCCATCCTTTGAAATACCTGCGCCGAGAATTACCTGATAGTCACTGCCGCCGGGGTAGGTTTCAAATACAACAGCACCTGCTGCATTAAGACAAACCAGTTTTCCGTCGGAAAAGCCGATCACAACGCCGCTTTCTGCTGAATGAAATGCGGTGATCGGCGCTGTATGAAGATAACGCCACAGTACATTTCCGTCTGCTCCATATTGTTTAACAGCGCTGCCTCCCGGTTCAAATAAGTAAAACCGGTCTTCATCAATATAAACAAATCCGGGTTCATCAATAAGGGTGATAAGGGTTCCATCCGGTTTATAGATAGGGGTCTGTACTGCATTGCTGCCGTACTCCGTCCATGCTGCCGCAGACACAGACATACGCCTGGTAATGGGAGCTGTACGCAGCAGCGCCCCCTCTTCGGTAAAATAGCCGAAACGGGCATCCGTTAAAAAGGCGAGCGGAACTTTTCCGGCAAAGTGAGCGGCTGCTGCTTGCGGATTTTCTCCAGGTTTTTCTTCTTCGATACCTTCAAGCTCAGCCTGTGCTGCATCAGGGGTAATATCCCGGATCCACACCGGACAGAGGTACGGATCATCTCCAAGCGGAGCCGCAGCAGTGAACATATATAATAGTAAAATAATCAGTGGAAAAATAACAAAGCGTTTATCGAAAGCTGTAAATTTCATAAAAGGTATGGTATAATAGTAGTATGAAAAATGCAAGTAAGTATGATGATCTCTTTGCACAAGCGATGGAGGCTGCAGTGAATGCTTATGCCCCCTATTCTCATTTTAGAGTAGGAGCAGCCCTTTTACTGGATGACGGAAGCGTTATTACCGGCGCAAATGTGGAAAACCGCTCTTATGGTTTAACAAACTGTGCCGAACGTACCGCTATTTTCCATGCAGTTGCTATGGGGAAACGAAACTTTACCGCTATTGCTATTGCAACGCCCGATGCAAAATATCCGGTCGGTCCTTGCGGCGCATGCCGGCAAGTTATCTCGGAATTTATGCCGCCGGAAGCGCCGGTTATCTTCGGCTCTTCAGCCGATAACCGTATAGAAACAACAGTGGAAGGGGTCTACCCCTTTGATTCGCTCCATGAGCTGCAAAAAACATAAGCGCTGCGCTATTTACAGCCGACAGAAAACTAAATCTAAGGACACCCTCTAAAAATGTGAGTTCTTAGAGATTCCCATAACTAAACTTATTCGGAAACTTCCGTTTCGGAATAGATTACCTTGAAACACGATGTTCAAAATCGTGCCGTCGGTGCGGATTTGAACTCGTCGACCGGTTCGAAAACGGACTTATCGAGCAGGTCTACTATAATAAGTGGAGGCGTAGAACTATGCGTCAAGAGCACGATCTTTTAGGCTATCGGGATATACCTGATGAAGCGTATTACGGTGTACAGACATTACGCTGTACGGAAAATTTTGATATAACCGGTGTACACCTTTCCCGATACCCCGATTTTATCAATGCACTCGCGATGATAAAGCAGGCGGCAGCGCAAGCAAATTACGAATTAGGCTTACTGGACAAGCCGGTTGCCGAGGCGATTATTGCGGCATGTAAAGAAATTATCAGCGGCAAACTGCATGATCAGTTCCCTGCCGATATGATTCAAGGCGGCGCGGGGACATCAACCAACATGAATGCCAATGAAGTGATTGCAAATAGGGCATTGGAACTTTTGGGGCATCAAAAAGGTGAATATAAATTCTGCCATCCTAACAATCACATCAACCTTGCGCAATCAACAAACGATGCCTATCCCACGGCAGCAAAGCTCGGTATCTGTTTAAGTACCGAAGGGCTGATCTCCGAGTTAGGCTTACTTGTCGCGTCATTCCGCAATAAGGGGAGAGCATTCGGCGGGCATATTAAAATGGGAAGAACACAGCTGCAAGACGCAGTCCCGATGACGCTTGGTCAAGAGTTTGAGTCATACGCTGCAAGTTTAGAAGCGGAAGTGGCACATTTTAAACAGGTTGTATCCGGCTTGCAAGAAATCAACATGGGGGCAACTGCTATCGGTACCGGTATCAATAGTGATCCTGCATACGCCGATTTGGTTACAAAGCGCTTAGCAGAAATTTCAGGCTACCCGGTGAGAAAAGCGCAGAATTTGATTGCGGCAACAAACGATACTACCGACTTTGTCTCGTATTCAGGGCAGCTGAAGCGTCTTGCCGTTAAAATTTCAAAAATCTGTAATGACTTACGGCTCTTGGCATCAGGTCCGCGTGCCGGCTTAAACGAAATCAGTTTACCGCCAATGCAGCCCGGTTCATCCATTATGCCGGGAAAAGTCAATCCTGTTATTCCTGAAGTAATGAATCAAGTATGTTTCCGTGTAATCGGTAATGATACTACGGTGATGATGGCATCGGAAGCAGGACAGCTTGAATTGAACGTGTTTGAACCGGTGATGATTTACAGCATTCTTGAATCAATCTCTATTCTAAAAAACGGCATGGCAACGCTCCGGTTGCGCTGTATCGACGGTATCGAAGCCAACGTAGAACGGTGTAAGGAACTCACCTATCGCAGTATCGGCTTAGTAACCGCACTTAACCCGGTACTGGGGTATGAAACTTCGAGCGATATTGCAAAAACAGCCCTTAAAGACAACCGCAGTGTGTACGATTTAGTATTGGAACGCGGCTTATTGTCCAAAGAAGTGCTCGATGATATTCTGAAGCCGGAAAATATGACACAGCCGAAAAAGATGAACAAAGCGTAGGGCAAACATATCAGACATTAGAGAGATTCCCCGCAGAATAATGAGGCAGTACCTTCAGAATTTCGCCGCTTTGTGCCTCAAATGGAATCCCCGCTTCATTATTCTGCGCACTGCTGAGTATCTGTCTGATGCGTTTCTCCACATAGATATTACTGCTTCTGATTATTTTTGAGCTTCGCGGGTTGCAGCAAACTTATCCAGAATTTTCTGCCGCCTGCTACCGAATGCGCTTAAATCTTCTTTGGTGAGCTTATCCTGCAGTAGACCGAGTGAAAGCCCCTTTACACCGAGTTTTACAATCTGTGCAGAATCTTTTCCATCGAGCCGGGCAATAATGCTTTGTGCTTCAGCTGTCAGCATAAAGTCGATATATACACAAACTTACTAATAAATAATAACTTAGTCTTTAATATAGTTGCAACCATGCAAGAATTATGCTATTTTTAGAAGAGTGAGCTGATTATGCAGTATTTGTATGTAACCTTACCGCCGCTTTGATCATTCTTACACGGTATTTGATACTGCATATTTTATAAAGCTGCTGATGCGTTTACCTTGTGCGCCCGGCTGCTATTATTGAAGTACCCAAATGGATGCTTATGCTCCATGGAAACACACAAGCATGAGCTTACTTTTTTCCAATATCTGCTTTAGCCTCCGCAGATATAGACTAATCTTATAAATTAGGAGATTTTTATGACTAATGCCATTCCTCAGCCGTCTAAATCACTTTTTATCTTGAATTCATTAATTTATTGCGGCGTATTTGTTTTTATCTTTTTATATGGGTGGTATGTACATATCGTTCCGCGTGAAGAACTTATTAAGATTGTACTGGCTCCGCCGACACTTATTACACTTCTTGTTACCATCTGCTTTCCCTATATGCTGTATAAAAAAACAATGCGCACCATATACACATGGCAAGATGATGCTGATGGACTTGACCGGGCAAATAAGGCAATCGCAATTTATTCCAAGCTCAGTATTGTTGTACCGATTTTACTTGCAACTATTGTCCCTGTTGTATCTTTGATATGGGTTGGCATGAATTCTACTATAAAGTTTACTGCGGCTATTTTAACCTCCATCGGCTGCCTCTTTTTTGTAGCGCTCTTTTTCTATGTTATCTGGATACAAAAGTTTGAACAGTATGTAAAGTTTTTACCGCTCAAGAAACAATATATCAGCATGTCATATGTAAAACGCGGTATGCTGGTGAGCTTCTTTCTGTTTACCGGACTAATCTTTTTAAGCGTAGCTCCCTTTGTCGCATCAGCATACAACGGCTTTGATATTACATACACAATAATCCATTCCACTATTCCGATTGCTGTTATACTGCTTGCCGGAGGGCTATGCATAAATTATACCCTATACAAAGGCATAAACAACACAATAGAAGATATTCTTGTCTTTACCGATAAACTTTCGCTTGGTAATTTTGTTGCCGACCATCTTGAACTAAACCGCCGAGATGTATTCGGTTTGTTAGTAGGTAATATCAACCGGTTTTATGATAATACCGTAGCATTACTGGCTGGAGTAAAGCATAATACTGAAGCGATGCACGAATCCATAGATACACTGTCTGTAAACACCTCGCAAAGTGCACATTCGGTAGGTCAAATTAATACGAATATTAAAAGCGTAACGGAAAAAGCTGTGAGCCAAGCAGCAAGTGTAGATGAAACAGCTGCTGCAGTTCAGGAAATTATCAACACGATTGAGCGGCTAAACAATAGTATCGAGGTACAAGCAGAAAGTGTTTCTCAATCTTCTTCTTCGATAGAAGAAATGGCAGCTAATATCGCTTCTATTACGCAAACGCTTGAAAAAACCGATGATGTGATTAAGAAACTTGCATCTGCTACCAACGACGGCAGAAGTACACTGGTTAATTCCAGTGCAGTTACTCAAAAAATAGCGGAAGAATCGGGCGGATTGATCGAAGCAAGTAATGTTATTCAAAATATTGCAAGTCAAACCAATCTTTTAGCAATGAATGCTGCAATCGAAGCTGCCCACGCAGGGGAAGCCGGCAAGGGCTTTGCTGTTGTTGCTGATGAAATCAGAAAACTTGCAGAAGAGTCTTCTTTGCAAGGTAAAAATATCACGGCAACGCTCAAGATGCTTGGGACGGAAATTGAGGGCTTGTCATCTTCATCAAAAACCGTTGAAGAGAAATTCAATATGATTTTTGAATTATCAGAGCAAGTTAAAACGATGAGTACCGCACTGATGGCAGCGATGAAGGAGCAGGATAACGGCAGCCGTGAAGTATTGAGAGCAATCAAAAACATTAACGCCGTAACCCGCGACGTAAGAGACGGCTCTCAAGAAATGCTCAAAGAAGGAACTCAAGTCTCTAGCGAGATGCGGAAGCTCGATAACCTGACAAAAACGATCACTGCAAGCATGAGCAGCATGGCGAATGAAGCAGTACATATCAATAATGCCGTGCAGGAAGTGAATAGTATTACCCAACAGAACAAACAGGCAGTTATAAGTCTTTCAAAAGAAGTGAATAAATTCAAAGTAAATTAGGAGTTATCCTAAGAACCAACCGTTATTCGTGTAGATGTTTATAAATTCTCATACAGTGCGCTATAACATGAAGGGAATACGGCACTCTGCACGGGTAAGTTTTTTTCTCCTATGCTTCTACTCTTTTACTAGAGGCATTCTTTACCGACAATGAAGAGAGGGTACGTTTTTCGTACAGCTCCCACAAGGAAGGCTATGAATATCAAACTGAAAATTGGAATTTTGTCGGGAATATTGATCTTATTGCTGTTGATCGCTGCGGGAACGTATATGCAGATCGCCAAACCGGCAGATACACTGGAGCATCAAGTGGTACAGCTTGCAAGTTATGAACGAAACTTATTGTATACACGCGGCACAATATACTGCTATAGTGCCCAATCTTTGCATATTCCAGCTGATATTATCAATTCTTTGCGTGAACAAAAACCGATTTTATCTACTGTTGAGCAAGAAACGGAGAAGTTCCGCCAAAAAGATGCGGCGCTGCGTATCAGCCTTGCGGCTTATCTAGCTTCTTCTCACGCCATTACCGATCGCTATACGGAAATGATTTCCGGCTATAATCAGCTCGGAGCGGCAAAACCAAAGCCCTTCGATTCTGCCGAAATAACAGCACTTGAATCGCTTGTCGTAGAGCATATCAGAGACTTCCGTACCCTGCGTACAAATCTGAGAACAGCGGCAGCGCAGTACCGGAAAAGGGCGGCAATTCTTTCCGGTATATTGATTACGGTTACATGGATTCTTGGTCTGTTTGTTACATGGGCTTTGATGCGGACGCTTTATACCATCCTGCTCAACAGGACGGCAAAAAAACGGATTGTCCTCAAGGTAAGCCCAAAACTGGAAGGTACCGGATATGCCGACTCCGTTTCGGGAACAGATCAGCATAAATATGAGCCGGAAAGTTTTGCCGGACGGTACTTCACAGGGCGCAGTATGCAGCCGGAGGTTTCTGACGGCAAGCAGACAACAGGCTATGCCGGCGGGCGACAGACTTCCGGCTCAGCATTCAAGGTTCCGGCGGAAAACAGAACTGCGGCAACTTACGCTGAACTCGCTGAGCAGAATAGACAGCTTACGGAGCAGCTTACGGTAGTTGAAAACCGCGCTGCCGGCTTGGAAAAAGCCCATGCAAACATACAAGCTGCCTATACAGCCCTCCAGCAAACTGCGGAAAAAAAAGCCGATGAGTACCGGAAATCGGCAGCTCAGCTCAAGGAAAGCCTGACTGCTATCCAGCAAACAGCCGAATCCCATCAGCATGATTCGGAAACGGCTCAAAAATTAGTGGAAAACTTTAGAACCGGGCATCAGCTTTTTCAGACAACGCATGAGCATATCCAGTTTATTATTCAGCATGTTTCGCAAATTCAAGAAATGTCCGAAGTGATGGAAAGCGTTGCGGAGCAGGTAAAAATGCTCAGTATGAATGCAGCCATCGAAGCAGCCCATGCAGGTGATGCAGGAAAAGGCTTTGCGGTTGTAGCAGAAGAACTTGGCCGGCTTGCAACAGCAGCTTTGGAAAGCTCTCATGATATTGGCGGCACTATTGAGCAGATTGTCGCTGTTATTACCAAAATCGGTTCTACCGGGGATGAGCTTGACCGCTCATTCGAAGCAATCCATCAACAAACCGATGCAATTTCTACATCGCTTGCCGATTTTTCTGCAAAAATGGCGGAAACCGGTAATCAGACGAAGACAGCATTACAGCATTATGCTGCGGGAATATAAAAAGTTTACGAGTTGTAGTATAGCGCTGCATAGCAGAAAGATAAAAACTGACTGCCTGCACAGACAGATACGAGCAACAGCAACATGAGACGGGCGGAAGGACTCTACGCCTATTGTAAATGAAACTGCCGGTCTATTAAACCTGTTTGGAAACGCCCCTTTCGGAACAGGGTACCTTGAAATGCGATGTTCTAAATCGTAGGTTTATTTTCAGCCGCTGAAATAGCGCGGCTGAAAAACA
>NZ_JBQNBW010000043.1:0-23466 GCF_052169735.1 Treponema sp. | reverse complement strand
GGATATATTCATCACAGGTTTTAATCACCGAGTAAAATGCTTTGAGCGTATTACGATACCGTTCATTCAACTCTTCATTCACACCCATCGTTTGCAGCAAGGGTTTATCATACTCGTCTACAAGAATAACAACCTGCTTGCCGGTTTGCTGATATGCCCGTTTGATAATTCCAGCAAACCGATGGGAGAGTTCTTCTTCATTTTTATTTGTTCCGTAGATTTCCTCAAATTGGCTTAAAAGCATATTGAGCTGACGTGCGAGGGATTGTTCTTTATCATATAACCCGGTATTAAAATCCAGATAGAGAACAGGATATGCCTGCCACGTGGTTCGATTTTCCCGTGCAGCCTGTTCTTTCTCCGCTTGCTCAATATAAAGTCCTTTAAACAACTCCTGCTGTCCTAAAAAATATGCAGCAAGTGTTGAGAGAAACAAACTTTTGCCGAACCGTCTCGGACGGCTAAGGAAATAGACGCGACCGCCGGTTACTAATTGTGCAAGATACCATGTTTTGTCTACATAGAGATAGCGGTCGTTCCGTAAGACCTTAAAACTTTGTACGCCAAGCGACAGTTTTCGCGGAGTATTCATATAACAAGTATACCAGAGTTCCTTCAATTTGACAATTTCCATAGTAACTGCCGCTATGAAGCACTCACAGCAATTACCATAGCAGGGTTGACGTATTTACTCACGTAAAAATCTAACCGAAAGGCTGATTGTATAGAAGCTGAATATCAATTATAATGCGGTGAGAGGTTTGGGCAATCTAAAACCGCATGGTTTTTGTGTTTCCCTGTGAGGATTACGGCAGCATGTTGAAATTTTTAATCGGATTACCGGTGCTCGGTATTGTTGTATTTATTCATGAGTTAGGTCATTTTATCGCTGCAAAGCTCTGCGGTGTCGAGGTTGAAAGTTTTTCCATCGGCTGGGGGCCGGTGCTGTTCCGCAAAAAGATCGGTGCAACAGAATACCGGCTTTCCGGCATTCCCATCGGTGGGTATTGCGGCATGAAAGGCGAACAGGCTTTTAAAGAAGCATATCAGCAAAAACTTGCAGCTGTACCGCAAGAAGAGGGCGGGCTGTTCAGCGTACATCCATTTAAGCGGATTTTGATTGCCTTTGCAGGGCCGTTTGCAAATCTGCTGCTTGCCGCCGCTGCTCTTGCCGTGGTAAGCGCCCTGGGGCACACGTATTATACCACCGATAACCGCATTGTGCCGGTCTATTGTTTTGAGCAAACCGATACTTCACCGGCACGGGATGCCGGACTGCAAGCCGGCGACCGCATTCTGCAGATCAGCGGTGAACACACTCCAACCTTTAGCGATATTCAGCGAATCGTGTCGCTGCATCCTGATGAAGAGCTTACCCTGCTGGTTGAACGCAACAGTGAGCAGCTCAGCATACCTATCCGCCCGCTGCTGAATAAGAAAACCGGTGCGGGACAGATTGGTATTTACCGGTATGTTCCGCTTGAGATTGCAGCTGTGCGGAAGGATTCGGCGGCTGACATTGGCGGAATACAAACCGGCGACCGTATTACCGGCATTGACGGCACGCCGCTTGATAATCAGATGGCGCTCATGTATTTTCTCCGGGATTATACGCAGAAGACCGCTCTGGTGCAGCTGATCCGCAATGGGGAAGCGATCGAGCTGCCGGTACACATTATCCGCACGGAAAACGGCGGTGTTGACCTTGGACTCAGCTGGAACTATCTCACCGTTACCGAAGAAGGTACCGGCGTTGTACGCAGTTTGCAAAAAGGGTTGAGCGGAACCGGCGAGCTGTTAGGCGTTACACTAAAAAGCCTCAGCCTGTTGTTTAAGGGCTTGAGTATGGCTGATGCGGTTGCAGGCCCTGTACGGATCAGTTCGATGATCGGCAGTTTTGCTACGGACGGTTTTAGCGAAAATGTAAAAGCTGGGGTTGTCAATATTGCCGAGATTGTTGCCGTGATCTGTGTATCACTTTTTTTAATGAACCTCTTACCCATACCGGTACTGGACGGAGGGCTGATTTTTACCGCTTGTATCGAATGTATTCTACGCAGGCAAATTCCGCCCCGTGTTTTGTATTATACGCAATTTATCGGTATCGCCTTTATTGCAACGCTTTTTGTCTTTGCACTCTGGGCGGATATTCTCTACATTATAAAATGAAATGGATATCCCTAAAAACGAAGGTTTTAGAGGTTCCCAAATGAACAAAAGGAGTTACCATGCAAACAATTACCTGTAAGTGCGGCTGTTCTTTTGATATTGATCATGAACACACCATTGATCTTGATGCACAGCCGGAGCTGAAAGATAAGATAATAAACGGCAGCTTTTTATCATACCTTTGTCCTGCTTGTAATGCAAAGGTCAATGTTGAACTTGAAACAGAGTGCATCTGGAAATCAAAGAATACTGTCCTGTTGTTTGTACCGGAAAAAAAGCGGATGGAATGCCTTGCATTCTGCGCTGGGGCGGTACGTATTGATGCCGAAACCGATAAAAAAATAAAAACGGAAGTTGTCAAAAAAGGACAAACACCCGTGATCGGCTATCCCGAATTTGCGGATAGAATCACGGTACTGGATGCGGGACTGGACCCGGAAATTATCGAAGCTGTAAAATTCTTCATTCTTGACGACGGAGAGGATATTAAAGGAAAACACGTGCAAGTGTTATTTGAGCAGCTGATGGGGCCTATCTTCCTCAAATTTCATATACACGGGCTTAAGGAAAATGAAATAGCGGTGATGCACGTACCGCGTAGTTTATATGAAGCAGTAGCTGATGATCGGGCAGAGGGAATACGCAAAGAGGTATTCGATGCATTATATCTTGGCCCCTATCTTTCGTATAAGAATATTCATATCGAAGGGGCAGATCATGCCTAACAAGCTGCTCAAGACGCTGCCGATACTGCTCTTGTTCTGGTTAGCTGCTGCTGTGTCGGCTCAAACCTCAGGAAGGGTACCCGGCAGCCGCATTCCGCACCCAGCAGGCACCGGTAGCGGTGTTCCTGCTGCAGAGCATACGGCTGATGCTGAAAATCTTCCGCAGTATACAGAACCCGCAACACAGACGGAAGCAGATTCAGATGGACAGCCAAGCCTTGAAAACACCGATACTCCTGAGGCTTCCGCCCCGAATACCGGCTCTGAACATGAGGATTCTGATCCAGCATCAAGCGCAGAATCCCTTCCCGATTCTGATTCTGACTATGATTCCGCAGGCGCTGATACGGCAACTGGGGCAAAAAAGAAAATCGCTGTTCAGAATGCGGCAAAGCAGACTGCGCAGCGCTCAAAGATAAGCCGGCGTTTTGACGGCGGTGTTACTGCGATTGCGGATTCCGCTGCTTCCCGGTCGTTTTTTGCAGCAGGGGAGGACGGCTTTATCACTCGGTATCTGTACGGAACCATGAGTCCCGAAACATGGCAGGTTTCAACGCTGCCGGTTAAACAGATGGCGGTACATCCTAAGAAAACAATGCTTGCGCTCTATGAAACCGATGGATTTAGTGTGCATAAAATATCGCTGTGGGATTGGCAGGAAAAAAAACAGATATACTCCAGACGGTTTACCAGTTCCGTGGTATCGCTTTCGTGGTCGGCTCAAGGTACCTATCTGTTCATCGGTACTGCATCTATAGAAGGCATCACCATCCTTGATATCAAGGGAAATGTCAAAAAGATTTACCCCCGTCCGCCGGGAATTGTACGTCTTGCAGCAACAGGTCCAAGCGAAAAAAGTATTGTAACCTACGGAGAAACAGGACGGCTCGTATATGCCGATATTGCAAAGCGTTCAATTCTTGCGCAATACGACACGGAAGACCGGCTCGAAAATCCTGAACTCATTAGAAACTATACCCTCATCAGCGGCTATAAAAACGGAAATGTCATAACGGTAAAAGCCGCATCAGGCGAAGTTGTAGAAAGCTATCCTGCCCGGTCTGCACTCTTTGCCGGGAAGATTACCGACAGCTTACCCGTCTGGATAGAAAAAGGAGAAGCCGGGCAAACATGGCATCTTTGTCAAGGAACAAAAAAATCCCCGGCTTTTACCCTGCCCTACCCCGCAGCTATCACCGCAGCGCGGCACGTTGATGCAGCAATCGTTATCGGTACCAATGACGGCAGACTCTACCGCTTGACACAGGCAGCTGATGCTGCAATCGGTTTGCGGGAATTGAACCCCGGTAACGCCAGTACTTTGTGCGATATCGACGTGAAAGACTCCTCAGTATATCTATTCAGCGGTACAACACTCTATCGCAGCAGCTCTCCATCGGAACCTCCGGAACCGGTGATTCAAAATATTACCGCGGAACGCTGTACAGTCTACGGGAACGGCTTTTTGTTCTGGTCTAATACAAAGGCAGCCCCCCTTTATTATGCAGAAGAGGGGCAAAGCCCGGCAGCAATCTATCGCCCGCGGGAGCCGCTCAATTCAGTTTCTGTGTACGAGGACACTGTTGCCGCGGTTCAGCGCTTCAGCGGACTTGTTCTGTTGGATGGCAAAACCGGAAAGCAGCTGTTTACCTATCAAGCAGCCGGTTTACAGGATGCGGTGCAGGTTGATGGCACTTCAGTACTGCTAACCAAAAGTACCGGAGGCATTATCCGTCAACCGGTTTTATTGATCAATGTGAAAACAGGTGAAACAAGTCCGCTCAATATAGAAGGAGACCTGGCGTTTTTGCTGCGGGCAAACGAAAAAATGCCCCAGAACTTTGCATGCTTCCGGTTAAAGACAGAGGATTCTGAGCAAACAGACTTGGTGCTGATTAAACTGAACAGCGCACAACCTGCCAGCAGCACTTTTACGACAGCACTGTCGTATGATGATGAAGATTTACATGCTTCACTGTATGATGACGGACAAGCTGTACTGACAAACCTTGGAAAAAATCACCTTGTGTATTATGATAAAAGCCGCCGCTCTATTAAGCAGCTGCCGCGGGATTATGCTCTTCCGCGTAAGGCGGTAATGACCGATTTGTATATCATCAGTTTAAACTATGACGGCTCCCTTTCGTGGTTCAGCCGCCGGAACTTGCAACCGGTGCAGCATCTCGCTCCGGAATTGCCGTAGCCGAGTGCAAGGCAGCGTGATACCGCATAATTGAATACCCTGTGGTTGCATAGTCCGTGACTTACGTGATTGAATGGCGGAAAATGGAGGAAAAATGACAAAGACCGGAACTATTATCAGTATGCCGATTACAAAACGGAACGGTGCACAGATCGCTACCGTTGAATATGACAGTCCCGAAGCAGACCTCTGCTCAATTAAATCTACCGATACAAGAAACGGCTGTGCCGGATGCGGATGCGGCGGCTGCCATGCGTGCGGCGGAACGCAAAGTGAAGGTTTATTAGTTGTGCAGGGGAATATTGTTGCTGCTCTGAATGTGTCGGGAAAAGATATCCGCAAAGGGAAAAAGGTAGAAGTGTTTATTTCCGATAAGGCAGCCCGTCTGCAAGGACTCTTTGCCGTAGGTATTCCGCTTTTGCTTTCTGCACTCTTTTTTACCCTTATTTTCATACAGACACGCAGTGAAGCCCTTGCCTTTGCCGGAATTGCGGGGGGGCTTGCAGCCGGTGCCGGCATCGCCTTCGCAATCAGCCGCAGAGCAAAAGAGCGGGCATTACCTCAAATTGTAAACGTCTATGAATGAATATCAGAATGGAACAGTAGATAATTCTGTTATAGAAGTACGGTTGAACAATACACGGCTGCCGGTACGGAAAAAAATCGGATTCGGCATAGCCGATGTAGGTGGTAATGTGTTTTTCACCGTAATGGGGTTTTGGGCGCTCACCTATTTAACCGATACCGTGTATCTTACTCCTGCACTTGCAGGTATTGCCATCATGGCAGCAAAGATATGGGATGCAGTAACCGATCCCATGGTTGGCTATCTTTCCGATAGAACCCGTACCCGTTGGGGGCGCCGCCGTCCCTATCTCCTTTTTGGCGCCCTACCCTTTGGGCTGTCAGTCTATCTCTTTTTTACAAAACCTCCCTTTACCGGTCAGGCAGCACTGTTCTTGTGGGCACTGCTTATGCTCTGTGTGGTAAATACGGCAATGACGCTGGTAAATATTCCGTACTCAGCCCTAACACCGGAACTAACCACTGACTATAATGAGCAAACGTCCTTAAATGCGTACCGTTTTCTCTTTGCCGGTATCGGCACTATGATAGGCGGAGTCATTGTTATGCCGATTGTTGCAGCATTTTCTTCCAAAGCCGCAGGGTTTTCGGCAGCCGGCGCTGTGATTGGGTTGGTAATTGTCATTTCCACAGTGATTACCTTTTTTTCAGTACGGGAAACCGTACCGCCGGTAAAAAATATTTCCATACAGCAGCAATCATTCTTTGCAGTGTACAGCGCCGTGTTTAAAAACCGTGCGTATCTTCTCCTGCTTGCAGTTTTTACCCTGCACATTACTGCCATTAACTTTCTGCAAGGCATGATTGTCTACTACCTTAAATACATTTATCACGCCGAATCCTTTGCAACAACTGTTATGGCAGTATTATTGATCGCCGCTATGGGCTCAATCCCCCTTGCGGCAAAATGCTCAAACACGTTTGGAAAAAATATGTCCTACCGCATAGGCTTAGGGGTTATCGGCAGCACCGCTATGGTCATCTTTTTTATCGGACATAGCATCGGTATTGCGGCACTCGCCGTACTCTTCGGCGCTGCAGGTGTGGGGGTCGGCTTTGCCTTTGCTACGCCGTGGGCAATGCTGCCGGATGCCATCGCTCAGCAGCAAGCTACCGTACATAATGAAGGCTGCTATTACGGCGTATGGACATTTGCAAGTAAGCTAGGGCAGGCTGTTTCAACCGGACTAGCCGGTCTTATTCTGTCAGCAGCAGGATACCATGCCGATACCGTACAGCTGCCGAAAACTATCTTTGCTATTAGGTGTATTGCCGGACCGATTGCAGCAGCAGTATGTTTCAGCGGCTTGATTTTACTGAGGATATTGGACTCATTCACCGTAGAGGTACAACGCACATAAAAAAGTAACAAAATAGTAAAAAAAGATTTTGAAAATTTTTAGTTCTTATAGTATAATAAGTATTTGTATAGTAACAGCAGCAGCTATAGGTGTGCCATGCTGTTATGTAAGCACTTATTTTGAGGAGGAAGATATCTTATGAAAGTTATTTCAAAAATATCTTACAAAAGTGTGTTGGCTGTATTAGCATGCAGCCTTTTGGTTCTCGCAAGCTGCGGTGGAAAAAGCAACGCAGTACTCAACAAAGACAAGCCGCTCGTATTCTTTAACCGGCAGCCGTCCGATCCTACCAGCGGAAAGATTGACATGGCGAGCATGAACTGGAACGACAAAACCTACTACGTCGGTTTTGATGCAACCGGCGGCGGCGCTGTACAGGGAGCATTAATCACTGATTACCTTGCACAGGCTGATATGTCCATCGACCGTAACGGCGACGGTGTTGTAGGCTATGTACTCTGCATCGGTGACGTAGGACACAACGATTCCAAAGCAAGAACAGAAGGCATCCGCCGCGCACTCGGCACATGGGCAGGTTCCACCGACCCGGGCGTTGTGCAGGAAGGATCAATCACCATTGCTGGAACAACACTCAAAGTGGTAGAACTCGAAGGTAAGGCAATGACCGGTACCGACGGTTCAACATGGAACGCCAACGCAGCAACCGAAGCAATGGGCGGCTGGGCAACCAAATTTGCAGACCAGATCGACATGGTTGTTTCCAACAACGACGGTATGGCAATGGGCTGTTTACAGGCATCCAACTATCCTGCTGGTGTACCGATCTTCGGTTACGATGCAAACGCAGATGCTATTGAAGCAATCGGTAAAGGCGTTTTAACCGGAACCGTTTCCCAGAACGTAGACGCACAAGCAACTGCAACCTTGCAGGTTTTGCGGAACTTGCTTGACGGCTTAACAGGGGAAGATGTATATACCAAAGGTATCTCCGTTGCTGACAAACATGGTAACAAAATCTCCGCTCCCGTTCAGTACTGGAAGGACGTAAAAGCTGTTATGGCAGAAAACTCAGGCGTTACCATGGCTAACTGGCAGAACTATGCAAGCGGCAAACGTGACACCGGTATTAAGCAAACACAGGCAGACAAAAAGAAGGTTCTCTTGACAATTTACAACTCAGCAGATAACTTCCTTTCTTCTTCCTATGTACCTGCATTAAAATACTATGCACCGCTTCTCAACATCGAATTGACCATTGTACAGGGTGACGGACAAAACGAATCCAGCTGCTTAGACCGCTTTACCAACTTAAACAACTTTGACGCTTTTGCTGTCAACATGGTAAAAACCAACTCAGGTGCCGACTATACCGGTAAGCTGAAGTACTAATATTCGACCTGTTCGATACCTGTGTTATCGAACAGGTCGACGAGTTCTAAATCGCAGAAATAGCGCGATTTAGAACATCGCATGTGAAAGTACCCTGTTCAGAAACGGAAGCTCCCGAACAGGTTTATTGCCAATTCTGCGACAAAATACTGCTGATTGGAATATGGGCGTTCCGATACTCATTTCCCGCTTTTACAAAGCAGCAAATGAGTACCGTCGGGCTATCCTGTCCGTTCTGACGGGATGTCAGGGGCATAAAACAAAATAGAGTTTGTTTTTACAAGCTCGCAGATAAAAAATGTACAAGAATGTGCATTTTTTAGCGTTGATTCTGAAAACGACAAAATTAAAATAGTAGAGAAACCGGAAAACACTCTTTACAAAAAAGGATACACTAAAAAAGGAATATACTATGGAAGACACCGTACTTGAAATTAAGAATCTTTCAAAGTCTTTCGCTAAAAACAAGGTATTGGAAAATATCAGTCTAACGGTAAAAAGGGGCGCTGTTGTCGGTCTTATGGGGGAAAACGGTGCCGGAAAATCGACCATGATGAAATGTCTTTTCGGTATTTATACGAAAGACGAGGGGCGGTTCTTCCTTGACAATAAATTGATTGACTTTAAGTCTCCCAAGGATGCGCTGGAAAACGGCGTAGCAATGGTTCACCAAGAACTGAACCAATGTCTTGACCGGACTGTTATGGATAACTTGTTTCTGGGCAGATACCCTACCCGATTCGGCGCGGTAAACGAGACAAAGATGCAGAAAGATACCGATTCCCTGTTTGCTTCACTTGGTATGAGTGTAAATGCCCGTACCATTATGCGGACAATGTCTGTTTCGCAGCGGCAGATGGTGGAAATTGCGAAAGCTGTTTCTTATAACGCAAAGGTTATTGTTTTAGACGAACCGACCTCATCCCTTACAGAGCCGGAGGTAATCAAACTCTTTTCTATTGTCCGCTCGTTAAGCAAGAAGGGTGTATCGTTTGTGTATATCTCTCACAAAATGGATGAAATATTCCAGATATGCAGTGAGGTTGTCGTACTTCGCGACGGTAGACTGACCCTTGCCAAGAACATTCATGACACCGATATGAATGAATTGATTTCTGCAATGGTTGGGCGTTCGCTGGAGAAGCGCTTCCCGGATGTTGATAATACAGTGGGGGAAGACTATTTTGAAATACGAGACCTTTCCACCCGGTATGAACCGCAGCTGAAAGAAATCTCTTTTACGGTAAAAAAAGGAGAAATATTCGGCTTATACGGACTGGTAGGTGCGGGACGGAGCGAACTATTGGAAAGTATTTTTGGGCTCCGTACAATCGCATCAGGAGAGATGATTCTTGATGGAAAAAAACTGCATTTTTCTAACGCGAAAGATGCAATGGATTATAATTTTGCACTGGTAACTGAAGAACGGAAGTTTAATGGAATGTTCGGCAAAGCAACCATCAAGTTTAATACCGTTATTGCGAATCTTGAGGCGTATAAAGCATGCGGTGTGCTGTCTAATAGAAAAATGCAGGAAGCTGCTGACCGCGAGATTAAAACAATGCGGACAAAGTGTGTTTCTGCAGATGAATTGATCAGTGCATTGAGCGGCGGAAACCAGCAAAAGGTTATTATCGGCAAATGGCTTGAGCGGCAGCCCGATATTCTGCTGTTGGATGAGCCTACCCGCGGTATTGATGTCGGTGCCAAGTATGAAATTTATCAGCTGATTATCAATATGGCAAAGGCAGGAAAGACTATCATTGTTGTTTCCAGCGAAATGCCCGAAATTTTAGGTATTACAAACCGTATTGCCGTTATGTCGAACTACCGCCTTGCCGGTATTGTGGACACTGCAACCACCGACCAGGAAGCGCTGCTGCGCCTTTCTGCTCGATATCTATAATAATAAAGTGGGGAGGATGATATGAAGGATGCACCCGAACAAAACACCGTACAGTATACCTTTACTGCAGAACAAATTTCGCAGGCGGATACTGCAAAACTTTTAGCGAAAGATGCCGTTCTTTCTGAATATACAAAGCGGCTGGACGAATTACGGGCTGAAGGCGTTAATAAGATTTCCGCATTGATGCAGGAAATTGCTGCTATCCGTAAGAATAAATTGATGAGCGCTGACCAAAAGAACACGCATATTGCAGCGCTTCAAAAGCAGATTGCAGATGCAAAAGGTATTGCAGCTCAACATAAGGACGAAGACAAAGAGCTTACCCGTAAGGCTGTGCAGCGCGTCAATGCACTTGCCGCTGCTTTTGAGCAGGAAGTGAAGAAAAGCGAAGACGCAAAAGCTGAACGCCATAAGCAGGAATACGACGAAAAGATCAAAACGATTACCGAAGCTGCAGAAAAAAAGAAGCAAGATATTGCAGCTGCCTTTGCCGGTAAAACTTCTGACGAAGACCGGCAAGAACTGCAAGAAGAACTGACCGCTGCCGGTAATGCACTGAAGTCAGCCCTTTTTGATGCAAAAAATCACTATGAAACAGCACTGGGAAAGTGCAAAACGGCAAAGCACCAAGTGTATGTAGACAGAGTACAAAAAAATATCCACCTCAGAAATAGTAAAACCAGTTTTTCTGAAAATTTTGTACTGGGCTTAAAAGATTATGCGTACAAATTTACTCCAGCGCAGTTCTTTTTGGCAAACGGTTTGTACATTGCGATAGCAATCTTCTTTGTGGTGTGTATCATTGTAGCCCCCCTGTCGGGAAGCGGTAATTTGCTAACGCTTTCCAATATTTTGACTATTTTGGAACAGTCTTCTGTCCGTATGTTCTATGCGCTGGGTGTTGCAGGGCTTATTCTACTCGCTGGTACGGATTTAAGCGTTGGGCGTATGGTTGCAATGGGTGCTGTCGTTACCGGTTTAATCCTCCATCCGGGACAAAATATTGTAACATTCTTCGGCATGGGACCATGGGACTTTACCGCGATTGCGATGCCGATACGGGTCCTGCTTTCGGTGAGTATTTCCGTTATCCTCTGTGTTGTTTTCAGTGCCTTTGCCGGTTTCTTTTCCGCATGGCTGAAAATTCACCCCTTCATTTCTACCCTCGCAACCCAGCTGATCATTTACGGTCTTTTATTCTTCGGCACCAGCGGTACTCCGGTAGGCTCCATCGATGCTGATATAAAAGACTTCTTCGGCGGCAGATGGGAGCTTGGTGTCGTAAACGGTGAATTGGTCACCTTCCCCAAACTCATTATCCCGGCAATAATAGCCATTATCATTGCATGGTTTATCTGGAATAAAACCGTACTCGGCAAAAATATGTACGCGGTTGGCGGCAACGCAGAAGCGGCAAGCGTGAGCGGTATCAGCGTATTCAAGGTGACCATGAGCGTATTTATTATGGCAGGTATTTTCTACGGTCTTGGAGCCTTCTTTGAAGCATTTAAGGCGAATGCAAGCGCCGGTACCGGTCAGGGCTATGAGCTGGACGCTATCGCTGCCTGTGTTGTCGGCGGTATTTCGTTCAACGGCGGTATTGGTAAACTAGAAGGAGCTGTGCTCGGCGTTATTATCTTTACCGGATTAACCTACTGCCTAACCTTCCTCGGTATTGATACGAACTTACAGTTTGTATTTAAAGGCTTTATCATCATCGCAGCTGTTGCACTCGACAGCGTAAAATATTTAAAGAAGAAGTAGGGAGCCTCTAAAAACCATACCTGAGTTTTTAGAAGGTGTCCAAGTAAAATCTGCTGAGATCGACCTGTTCGGAAAGGTGCCTTTCTGAACAGGTTGAATGATCCCTCTACGGAGGGTACTGTTGAGCAGTACTCCTCCGTAGTGCCCCTTTGTCGATATACATCCGCTGCGGCGGGGGCGAAGGTTTTGAGCGGCTATCCGGCTGCTTTACCTTCATTCTCCATTCAGCATCAGCTGCGATATGACCGTATGCCGTAAAACACGATAGATGCTCAGAGACTTAGTGAAATGCCCCCCAACAACTGCCTGATTCAATCCCTACTCGAAGCGGCACTTCCAGGGTGACGACGCTTTCCATTTCCTTCCTTAATAGCACCTTTACGGCTTCTACCTCGTGAGCAGGTGCTTCAAGGATCAGCTCATCGTGTACTTGCAGCAAAAGACGCGCGGACAGCTTCTGCGCTTTTAAGGCACGGTCTACGCTGAGCATAGCAGCTTTCACAATGTCGGCAGCAGAGCCCTGGATAGGCGTGTTGATAGCTATCCGCTCTGCCGCAGCACGCTGGGTTTGATTTCTACTGGTAATAGCCCGGATAAAGCGCCGCCTCCCCATGAGGGTTTCCGCAAAGCCTTTTTCCGCTGCAGACTCCTTGAGGTGCTCCATAAAACCGGTAACACCTGAATACATCGTAAAATAGCGGGTAATAAACTCCGCCGCCTCGGTACGGGATATCCGCAGTTGATTAGCAAGCCGGAAAGCACTCATGCCGTAAATAACCCCGAAGTTAATCACTTTTGCAATGCGGCGCATGTCCGGCATCACATTTTCAATCGGTACATTAAAGATAAGCGATGCTGTTGCTGCGTGAACATCAATCCCCTGCCGAAATGCGTTAACTAAATTTTCATCATGAGAAAAATGAGCCAAGATAACCAGCTCAATCTGGGCATAGTCAGCAGAAACAAGCTGACACCCTTCCGCAGCGTAAAATGCGCCGCGGATTTTTCTCCCCTCCTCTCCCCTAATCGGAATATTCTGCAAATTAGGATCGCGGCTTGAAAGTCTGCCTGTCGCAGTACCAGTCTGAATAAAGCTCGTATGAATACGTCCGTTTCCATCGGCAAGCAGCGGCAAGGCATCTGCATATCCGGTTTTCAGTTTGGCAGAGGCGCGGTAATCGACAATCTTTGCAGGCAGTTCGTCCAAAGCAGCGAGTTCTTCCAAAACAGAAATATCCGTAGAATAGCCGGTTTTTGTCTTTTTTCCCGGAGGTAATTTCCGTTCGGTAAACAGTACCTCCTGCAACTGCTTGGGTGAGGCGATATTAAACGGATGCCCTACCAGTTTATAGATTGCGGCTTCTTCCATTGTAAGTTTTTCCGCCAATTCTTGAGAGAAAGCGTACAGTTCTTCCTTTTTAAGAAAGATACCCCTCATTTCCATCTCTGCAAGAAGCGGCATGAGCGGCATCTCCAGCGTTTCAAACAATGCCGTAAGCTGAGCCTCTTCAAGCGAGGGCTTATAAATATGATACAGCTGCAATGTAAAATCTGCATCTTCTGCAGCGTAGCTGGTTGCAAGGGGCATCGGTACTTCCGCAAATGTCTTGCCCTTCGGCACCACATCCATATACTCCAGCCCTTGCAGCCCCAGCTGTGTTTCGGCAAGGCTCTCCAGTCCAAACCCCATACGGTCAGGTTCAAGCAGCCATGCAGCGATCATAGTATCAAAGAGCCGGCAGCGGGCTTCGGTAAACACTCCGGCTGTCCGCAGCACTTGATAATCGAACTTGCCATTGTGCAGTATGAGGGTGAGCTGTTCATTATGCCAAAGCCGTGCAAGCAGCTCTTTTGCAGCGGTACTGTCCATCACTGCGCACGGCTGTTCGCCCAGCTCAGGTGCCGGAGCCTTGAGCGGCACGTAAACACCGGAGCCTGCTGTAAGACTGAGCGAAAAACCAACCAAAGCATCCTGCAGAGGATTAAGCCCCGTTGTCTCGCAGTCAAAAGCAGCAAAACCTTGGGTTTCCGCTGCAGCAATCAGTGCAGCCAGCTCGTTTGAATCCGTTACCGTGCGGTATTCTCCGGTGTTTTTCCGCAGTACGGGCGCTTCGGAACTATCCGGCGCAGCTGATCCAGCGCTACCCGCGGTACCAGCACTACCGACGACTCCTCCAGCAGCACTATGAGCGGCAGCGGAACTGCCGGCAGCCCCCCCAATACCGGCGGCTCCTGCCAAAGCCCCTACCCCATCCTTGCTATGCACAGCATCGGCAGTTTTGAGATACAAGTCACCGAGATGCGGCAGCTCATAGTCTTTCAGCAATGCTGCTGTTTCCGTATAGTGCAAAGCGGCACAATTATACGCACTGAGCGGCTCTGCAATCGGGACATCAGTTACCAGTGTTATCAGTTTCTTTGAAAAATAAGCTGACTCCTTTCCGGCAATCAGTTTTTTCTGCACAGCGCCGGTAAGAGAATCGATATGCTCATACACGGAATCCAGTGTGCCGTAATCATGCAGAAGTTTTACCGCTGTTTTCGGTCCAACCCCCGGCACACCGGGAATATTATCCGAACTATCCCCAATGAGCGAAAGGTAGTCAAGCATCTGCGCAGGTTCAACCCCCCAATGCTCCTTTACCTCGTCAATACCGCAGTGAGCTAATACCTCACTTTTATCGGGTTTGAGTACGCTCACAAAATCGCTTACCAGCTGCATCAAGTCTTTATCAGCCGAAATAATCACACAGCGGCGCCGTTCCTGTTCAGCACGGCGGGCAAGGGTTGCAATAATATCATCCGCTTCAAATCCGTCTTGGCGGAAACAGGCGATACCGAGTATTTGTAAAATTTTTTCGATATGAGGAATCTGTGCGTGTAAATCTTCCGGGGTCTTATCCCGGGTAGCTTTATATTCAGGATAGAGGCTGTGCCGAAATGTCGGTGTGCGGGAATCAAATGCAGCAAGAAAATACTGCGGGCGGAAGGTCTTTAAAATCATCGCCAAACTTCTAAAAAAACCGTACAGCGCAGAAACATTTTCTCCTGCTTTATTTGTCAGCGGATGCCCGGCAAACGCAAAATAAGAGCGGTAAATAAGTCCATAACTATCCAGCAAGTAAAGGGTATTTTGTTCATCAAATGTCATACTGCGCAGTGTATCATAAAAACACTCATGGCGCAAATATATCAGTTTTAGACAGACGCGCCGGCTTGTGGTATACTTATTCTATGAAGTTCCCTTTGACAGCGCAGCATACTACAAAACAGATATTCTTGCCTCAGCACCGGAAAATCGGCAGCTGCATGACCTATCGTTCCGATATTGTGTGGATTGACATTACCGCAGCAGCTGAAACGGTTCTGGCATTGATAAAAAAGTATTCAAATTTTTGTTATTTTCCCGTATGTGCCGGAAAAATCGACACGGTGATCGGTATACTCAATGTCCGGGATTATCTTTTAAGTAGACTCGAACAGCCCTCTCCTCCTCTTCAAAAGATAGTAACAAAGCCTCTTTTTATTCCTGAATCTCAAACCATTGGCCACACGCTCGAATTACTGAAAGATCAAAAAGTGAATACAGCCTGCATTATTGATGAATACGGCGGCATTGAAGGCTTTGTTACAAAAAACGGCTTACTGTCCGTGCTGCTGAATGAAAGCAGCTCTAATGGCGGTCAGCGCAAGCAAGAACTTTTAAAGCAAGCCGACGGCGGTGTTATCGTAAGCGCACAGATGAGCCTTGATGAGGTACAAGCGCTCCATCTTTTGGAAGAAATCGAACGGACACCGCATGAAGACTACTACACTCTTGCAGGGTATTTATTGACACGCATGGATGCCATACCCCGTCCGGGAGACAGCATTACCATCGGGTCCTCCACGTGTACGGTATTGAGTATGACCGGACAGCGTATTGATCAAGTTGTCATCCGTGCGGAGGGGCTATCTGAATAAATGGTTGCACTACTGTAACTTTTTCCGGTTTTAGATTATTCTTATTCATATTATTGATATGTCGGCATCTTGTTGAGCATTGTTATCTTGTCTAAAGCAAAACAGAAAACATACATAGACTCAAACTGCCGAGGAGGTCTTATGAAAAGAACATATCGTATCATTAGCAAGGCTGCTTTACCGGCTTTGCTGCTTTTGTTTGCCGGCTTACCGTTTTCAGTCTTTGCAAAAGACAAAGATAAGTCCAAAACACCCAAGATCAGCTATGAAGTTGATATTGACTATCCGCTTTTTGACTCTGAACCCATGCTGAATGCACAGTTGGCACAGATTGTGCAGCAGGAACTACAGACCTTTAACAAAGAGTTTTTTGCAGCTGAAACCCCCGCCTATTCCCAAGTATTTGAGTTCGACATAGAAAACGGCTCTCTATATGAAGATACAGTGTATATCAGCTTTCTATTAAAGATATACCGGTTTACGGGCGGCGCTCACGGAGAAACTACACTGATTCCCATAACCTACAGCAAACAGACGAAGAAGTTGCTTTCGCTGGAAGAACTTGTGAAGCCTACCCGGAAGGATTGGCTTTCCGTGCTGTCGGCAGAGGCGCAGAAACAGCTGAGTACACAGGTTAAAAAACGGGAACTTACTTCAACTGATGACTGGATCACCCAAGGCACGGAACCTAAACAAGAGAATTTTGCCGTGTTTAAGCTGGAAAAGAATCAAGTCCGCTTTGTCTTTAATCAATATCAAGTTGCACCGTACTCTTCCGGTATGCCGGAAATTGTTGTGCCGCTGACACTTTTTAAGTAAAGCGTTTCCATTCTCATAATGTTTTTCGGTCAGCATTCGGCAGTGCTTTTCCTCTGCATCCTTGGTATGCGGTTTATCTTTATTCAACCATAGAGACGCAGATTTTGTGCATTTGCAGTGCCAGCTGCCGGATACGCTTGTATGTTTTTTCTGCCGCAGCAATGGATTGAGTAATTCCTTCTGTCTGATCTGTTTCTTTTTCATTATTATTAAAAAAAAGAACCGAAATAAACTCTTTCGCAAAGCTTTGAGAGATATACTCATCTATGCAGTCAAGCTCTTTCATCAGTGCAGCGCGGCACCGGTCTTGCTCCTGCGTTCTTGTCAGGTTGTTGTATGCTGTAGTGTCCGGTGTGTTATCTGAGGAGCCATTATTTGACAGCATATCGCCGGGAATTTTTTCTCCGGTGCCGGTATCTCCTTCATCGGTAGCTGCGGTATTGCTCACGGTGCTGCCGTAGGATTCGATTAAACGGCGGGATAAGATTTCCGCCTGTTCTGCTTGTGCAGCAAGTACAGCTGCTTCTTCTGTGAGTGCTGCGAGTGAACCGGTAATCCGCTGCTTCCGTGCTGCTTCTCCGGCTATAAAATCCGCAGAATATGCAGTACTGATGATTGTCTGTATGCGGTGAGCAATAACCTCACGAGGAGTACTACTGCGTGTAATCTGAGCAAACTCCTCTGCAGAATAGGCAGGCATTCCAGATATGCTGAGCCCCCGCGGCATAAGATTGTAGGTTTTTACTTCGGGATATTTTGTCAGCGCATTTTCAAACCACCAAGCATACAGCAGCATCCGCCGGTCGGTTAGTACCATTCCGCCGGTGTAATCCGCATGGAGGGTAGGATGAGCTGCTATCAAACTTTTCATATTTGCCTCTTCCGCAGGACTGACTCGCGATGAGCGGGTATGCACGGCTTCCTCAAAAGTACTGCCGGTAAAGTGTGTTTGCTTGTTCGGATATGCTAAGTCAAGCCCTGCCATGATGATAGGACTTGCCCCAATGAAGCGGGCAAAATCCCAGGCAGTTGTTGCTACGGAACCTCCGGCAGCAAGGATGCAATCCTCTCCAGTGTCCCTGACATTTTCCTGTCCGCAGTTCCGAGCCAGCTCCAGATTGCGTGCAAAGGGCACGGATGAGTCGGCAAGGAAGAGTGCACGGCTCGGCTGCCGGAGAATGGCAGGGAAAACCGATGCTTCACTGATCAAAACCGACTGTCCGGTATCTAAACCCGCAGTATGCAGATAGTTCCAATACTGAGGATCAAAACTCAAGATAAAATCAGGTTGGATTCCCATCCTCAAACATGCCCGCAGAGCCGTATCAACCGCAATAATCAAAAAACGCTGTCCGCTGTTTTTGATGAGTTCCAGATGTGCAGTGAGGCTTGGACCGCCTGCAAGAACCACGGCAGGGGTATCGGCAAAAACATTTTGAAAGCAGCGTATCTTTGCAGCCTTGCTCAATACATCAATATTTTTTACTGTATTTTTGAGCCACAGCATTCCAAAAAGCTCTAATGTTGCGGCATTTGTACTCATTTTTAAGCAGTCCTGCTCGGTCAGTCTGGAAAATGACGCATACCAGTCTTTCTGTATGCCGGCGGAAGCAGTATGCTGAAACAATATCCGCTTATTCCATGTTATTGCAACAAGAAATCCCATCACTTTTTCCGGCGGAACAGCGATCAGAAGGCTTAAATGAGGATGCTGAAATACTGCAGAGAGGGATCGGCTGGCTAAAAAACATAGAAATGCCGAGGCATCCGGTTCGATAATGACTGTGTGGGAATCTGGATAACGATGTATGTACTGCTCCTGAAGGTACCCTAAGCCCAATCCTGCAAATATGCAGCAGCTGTGTACTTCCCGTGTTTGAAAGAAGCCGGTTTGCAGAATACGGCGGGCTTCTTCCCAAGGATTATATTGAGAATGAAGATAGGTGCCGTCTATGAACAAGGTGGGCAGATTTTTGTCCGCCCGTGTTTGGAGCAGCCGGTATTCAGCCGGCAGCGCATGAAGGCATTGCAGCGCTTCCTCATCGGTGTGAAGTTTGAGCGAGGCTGCCTGTTCGGGAAAACGGGCGGCAAAGTCCCGGCAATTCTGCAAAAAAACAGCTGTATCGGGTATGAAGGTTTGAGCTTTATTCGAGGGTGAGTTCAATGAGCATTCCTTTCACAATCGGGGTACCGGGAGCGGGACTTTGCCCGGTTACATAGCCGTCACCGGTGAGTTTTACGGTAATATCGGTTCTGGTTAACAGGTTGAGCAGAAGCCGCTTAGGAGTACCGCTCAAATCCGGCATGACGGAGCCGAGGCTTACCGGTGTTTGCCGGTGCTGCGGAATAATACCGGTATGCGTTACATTCGGTGCATTGGTGCGCCCCATACCGCGGTAGTCGATAATGGCGTTTGCCGCTTCTGAAATAGCCGGCGCTGCAACTAAAGAGCCGTATGTTTGTCCTACGGGGCGGATCACTGCCATATATAAGATAATTTGCGGGTCATCGACGGGAAAAATACCGATGCAGCTGCTTAAATAATCGGTGGCGCTGTACCCCCGCCCGTCTGATTCTGCCATCTGAGCAGTTCCGGTTTTAACAGCGATAGGTACCCCTTTTATAGATGCCCGCGATCCGGTACCGTCATCTGCAGCAGTCTGCATGTAGCTTAAAACTGTTTTTGCTGTTTGTGCAGAAACAACTTGCGTCAACGGCTTCGGTTTATGCCGGTATACTGTTTTCCCGGATGAATCACGTATTTCGGAAATCAAACTCAACTTTAAGGTTTTCCCTTGATTGGTAAAGGCTGTTGCTGCCTGCATAATCTGAAGGGTGGTAACCCCGATCTCTTGACCGATAGCAATAGTATGTTTGGTACGGGCAGACCATGCCGACACCGGAGCAAACAATCCGGCAGCCTCTCCGGGGAGTTCGATACCGGTCTTTTTTCCGAATCCGAAGAGCCGAATCCTGTCTGCGAAAGCCGACGCTTCAGTTTTATCCGCAATTTGCGCCATACCGTCATTACAAGAGAATTTGATAATATCACGCGGTGTTACCTGTCCATGTACCCGCAAACACCGGATAACATTGGAACCCTTTTCAGTCATCTGCTTAGCTCTGAATATAAATTGAGCGTCACAGGTATAGATGTCAGAACTTTTTGTAGTACCGAGATCCAAAAACGCAGCCATTGAAAAAATCTTAAAGACCGATCCCGGCTCATATATAAAGTATGCAGGGCGGTCAAAGCGTTCAGCTTCGGTACTTGAGGAAAAATGAGCCAGATTAGCAGAAGGTTCATTGATATATGCAAGAATTTCCCCCGTTTTTGCGTCGACAGCTAAAAAAATCACCGCCTCCGCTTGGGATGTCTTCTTTGTTTGTTCCGCTATTTTTTGCAGCATATACTGAATCGACGCATCGAGGGTAAGTGCAACCGTATAACCGTCTCCTTCAGCTCCGGCAGTCCCTTCAGGCGGAGAAAGAATATTCTGTAACGAGTATTCTACCCCGGCAAGCCCTTTCCCGTCATCGCCGAGATACCCAATCACTGTTGAAGCAAGTTCGTTTTCAGGATAAATTCTATGCGCCGTTGCTTCAAGCCGCAGTCCTTTTAAATTATATTCCCGGATTGCATCCTTCACCATATCTTTTTCATTTTCGCTCAATTTCTTTTTCAGATATAAAAAATGAGACTTTGAGTTTTGAATTTTATCGAGGAGCGCTGTTTCCGACACATCGATAATAGGAGAAAGGATGTTAACAAAGCGGTTAATGTCGCCGATGAGGGTGATATTGACTGAAAGATTATACAACGTGGTTGCAGCAGCCAATATTTTTCCGTTACGATCTACGATGGCACCCCGTTCTTTTATTTTTATAACAGTGCGAGGTTCCGATTCCGGCGCAAGCATAACACGTGCATATTTTACAGCGATAACAGCTGTGAAAAGAATGAGAAAACCGATAAAAAAGATAATCCGTTTTTTAGGAATAAATGTATTTAATTCCATAATAGTGCACCGCAGATACTATCAGCGGCAACAAATCCGTAATCCCGTGAATCGCGGGATTGGACGGCGTTATCACCAAGCGCTAAAATAAAGCCGGGAGGGATTTTTCGATCGGGTTGCGGGAGAAAACCTCCGAGATTTCTCAGTTGAACACGATTCAGCGGTACCGTTCTTCCGTTCAGCTGGAGGACAGCGTAATCTTCCGGTTGTCCGTATTCTAATGTTCCGCGCGAGTTGAGTATAAAATTCAAATCTGCTCCTTCTGTCCCCACACAGCGTTTTATAACATATCTGCCGTCTATTGCATACAGTACAATATCCCCTTCTTGAGGCATACGCCAGCGGTATAGGTAGCGGTTTGCCCAAGGGGAAGGAATTCCGTACGCCAGTTTCCAAATTACAACAAGCTGACCGTTAGAGAGGGCTGGCTCCATTGAATAGCCCGAAATCCGCCGTATGTCCAGAATATAATTTTTAAAAAAGAAAAGAATACCGATTACAATAAGCAAACGGATCGGGGCTGTTTTTCTGTTCACTGCACCACTATACCAAAAACCGAAGTTTTTTTCCAGCAGGGGAAAGCCCCGGAAGAATGCATTAGCTGATTTTCAAAGGTTTACAGCCTTTTACACTTGCAGCAACACGAACACTATAAGAAAACCTCTAAAAAACTGAGGCATCCGAAACTATACTCGCCCATAATATTCTTTTAGAAAACCGCAGTAATACTCCGAAAAGCGGTCTTGTGTAATTGCTTCCCGTATTTCGCCCACCATACGGTGCAGAAATGCTAAGTTATGATACGTGGCGAGCATGGAATAGAGTATTTCTTTGGAGCGGAATAGGTGACGCAGATATGCACGGCTATAATTACGGCATACCTTGCATGAACAAGTGGGGTCGATCGGTCCAAAATCAAACTCATATTCCCGTTTTTTAATTGAAAGCGGTCCGGTACGGGTAAATAAATTTCCATTCCGTGCATTTCGGGACGGCAGTACGCAGTCAAATAAATCGACACCGTTTTTTACCGCTTCAAGAATATAGTCCGGTGTTCCGATGCCCATGACATACAGAGGCTTGTTCTTAGGAATGTGCGCGGCGGTAAAGGCTAAAAAGGCTTTGTAGACATCCTCCGGCTCTCCAACGGAAAGCCCTCCGATGGCAATACCGTGAGGATCAAGCTCCATAATGGATTCGATACTTCTGATGCGGAGGTCTTCAAAAAAACCTCCTTGCACAATGGGGAAAAGGCTGCCTTGGTAGCTGCCATCGGTTTTATCCCATTCCTGCATTGCCCGCTGAGCCCATGCCGTGGTTAGTATAAGAGCTTTTTCCGTTTCCCGCTTTGAAATGCCGTAGGGCGAACAAATATCCAGCTGCATTTGAATATCGCTATTAAAACCAGCCTGTACCTGCACCGCAATTTCCGGGCTTAAAAACTGTTTACTTCCGTCGATATGGCTCTGAAATGTTACTCCGTCTTCTGTAATTTTCCGCAGCTGGGAGAGCGAAAACACCTGGAACCCTCCGGAATCCGTTAAAAAGTTCTTATTCCATCCCGAAAAACCATGCAAGCCTCCCGCCTGTTTGATAACTTCAAGCCCGGGACGCAAAAAAAGGTGGTAAGTATTTGCTAAAATAATTTCAAAGCCTATTTCATGCAGATCATCTTTTGTCATGCCTTTTACGGTTGCTGCTGTTCCTACCGGCATAAAAGCAGGCGTTTGTACCGTTCCGTGAGGAAGGCTGACAACACCGGTGCGGGCAGCCGATCCTGCATCCTGATGCAAAAGCGTATAGATATTTTTCCGTTCTTTCATAGCAGCATATCTTACTCTTTTTTTCTCATACTGTATATTCATACACCGCGAGTTTTTGCGTTTACCGCAAAAATACAGAGGGACTGTCCAAAAATTTCAGTTTTTTAGGCAGTTTCCTTAGATTTAGATGCGATGTTTAAAATTAAGACATTACTGTATAAAGACTTAATTTTAAACTCGTAGGGATGTCGAAAAAGCAACCACGTTTTGAGACATCCCCACCGTTACGAACATCGCTCAAAAATGAACCCGTATCAGCATTCCTTAACCTATTATCGGAAAAATATCCCCTAGCTTACTTTGAATTTGGAGACCTCATTCGCTAAATTTTCAATACTCTGTTTATTCTTTTGCGTAATCTCGTTGACTTCCTGTACGGCATTGTTGATCTGTACGGCTCCCGAAGCCATCTCGTTCATACTGTCGGCGATTACATGGGTAAGGTCATCCAGTTTGCGCATTTCTTCGGCTACTCCTTCGCCGCCACGCAGCATTTCTCCCGAACCGGCTTGTACCTCATTTGTTACCGCATTAATTGTTTTAATTGCACCGAGGACTTCACGGCTACCGTTCTCTTGTTCCCTCATCGCTTCCATCAGCCGGCTACTCATATCTTTTACTTGCCCTGATAGACTAAATATTGCATTAAACTTTTCTCCTGCCGTTTTAGAAGAAGCAGAGAGGGTTTCAATTTCTCCCGATAAAGTTTTAAGCGTTGCCGTAATAGTTTTACCCTGTACGCTCGATTCTTCTGCTAACTTTCTGATTTCATCAGC
>NZ_JBQNBW010000042.1:0-25096 GCF_052169735.1 Treponema sp. | reverse complement strand
TACTGGATGCTATCTAGTGCATTTTTTGAAATTTTGGACAACCTCTAAAAAACTAAAGCTCACAGAGATTTCTCATTATCGAAAGGCTATTGCGATTGGTTCCGTACCCGCCTGCTGCAAGGCAGGTTAACTTAACGCTGTTTTGCTAGGGCGGAACTGATCCGGGTACCGATCAGCTGGATCAGCTCAACCATCACCAAAATCACGATAACCGCAGCAAGCAGTATATCGCTGCGGAAGCGCTGATACCCATAGCGGATTGCCAAGTCGCCAAGCCCGCCGCCGCCGATTGCGCCAGCCATTGCCGAATACCCGATTAAGTTGATAACCGTGAGGGTAATCCCAGCAACAAGCGGCGGAAGCGCCTCCGGTATCATCACCTTAAAAATGATCTCCGGGATAGACGAGCCCATAGCGATCGCCGCTTGGATAACCCCGCGGTCAATTTCCATCAAGGCGCTTTCGATAACCCGCGCAACAAAGGGAGCGGCAGCAATGGACAGCGGCACAACAGTTGCTGCGGTTCCAATGCTCGTCCCGATGATAAAGCGGGAAAAAGGAAAGAGCAAAATCATCAAAATGATAAACGGAAAGGAGCGCAATATGTTGACTACCCTATCCAGCAGCTGATGCAGTACAGGCTTCGGCATTAAATTCCCCTCAGCTGTGATGCACAGCAGTACCCCAAGCGGAGCGCCGAGTAGCAGAGAAAAAACAGTGGAAAAAAAGACCATTGTAAGGGTTTGTGCGGTTGCGGTTCCTACCAATTGTAATAACGTTATCCATGAGCTGCTCATAGCTGTGTTTCCTCCACTTTAATACCATGCTGATTGAGATACGCAAACGCCCGCTGCATATCCTCCGATGAGCCGCGTATATCCACAAAAAGCACACCGACAACGGTTGTGCCGACTTTCTGTGTTCCGCCTGCCCGGATGTTAAACTCGATACCGTAATCGTGGGAAATTCTACTGAGCACAGGTTCACTTGTCGGCTCTCCTGTAAAGCGGAGCGTATAGGTACCGCCGTTTTGCGATGACCTGATAAGCTGCATATCTTCAGGATTGAGCGGATTGATGTGCATGAGGAAATCTTTGGTTACGGCTGTCTTTGGGGCAGAAAACAGTTCATGTACCGTACCCATTTCGGCAACTGCTCCGTTATCTATAACCGCGACGTGCTGACAGCAATCGCGTACTACTTCCATTTGATGGGTAATCATCACCACGCTGAGGTTCATATCTTTCTGCAGCTGCTTCAGCAGTTCCAGAATTGAACGGGTGGTTTGCGGGTCGAGAGCACTGGTTGCTTCATCGCAAAAGAGAATATCCGGCGACACCGCCAAGGCACGGGCTATTGCCACCCGCTGCTTTTGACCGCCCGACAAGGTACTGATCCGAGCCCCTCCCCTCCCTTCAAGCCCAACCAGCGCCAGCATTTCTTCAACCTTACCGGCAATTTTCTGCCGCGGCATACCAGAAATTTCAAGTGGATAAGCGATATTCCCCGCAGCCGTGCGCGAGGCAAACAAATTAAAGCTCTGGAAGATCATCCCGATCTTCTTATGCTGATCGCGAAGGGCTTTTCCGCTCAGCGTGTCAACCCGGGTATTGCCGTAGTAAATCTCCCCCGAATCTACCCGCTCTAAAAGACTGACGAGCCGCACCAGTGTGGACTTTCCAGCTCCGCTTTTGCCGATAATACCGAAAATTGTATGTGAAGGAATTTCAAGACTGATATTATCAACCGCTGAAAGGTCTCCATACCGTTTATTTATATTTACTAATCGTATCATCTATATATACAAACAAAATACAGAATCTCTGTCAAGTTGATTCCAGCGGTAAAAAACATCGGAAGAACTACCGCTATCCGTGACGGTTCCGGCAAAGTTTTTGGAGATGTCCAATTATTACAAAACCATTCAAAATTTCCATGAACAACAATCATCAAAACCCCTCTTTTTAGAGGTTTCCGCTTGACAATTTTTGAATATAATAGAGAATATTTTATATGAAACCACGAAAAGTCTGGATTGTAACCTGTGTATTTTCTGTCCTATTGATTTGCACGGCATTTTTTGCACCGTCTATTTTTGCTCAGTCTCAGTCAGAACAGCCCAAGCCTGCCATTCCGTATATGCAGTATCTTCAGTATCTCAACGAGGCATTGCAGCGTTACTATGTTGATGAGGTAGACCCTGAGGTTTTATTCCAAGGCGCTGCTGAAGGTATGCTGAATGCGGTAAAAGATGCCTATACTGTTTACATTGATAACGGCAGCTTAACAGGCGTCGGCTTGCAAGATACTACGACCGGCTTTTTCGGCGGCATTGGAGTTACGTTTACCAAACCAAGTATTTCCACAGCAGAACGCCCTGCTTATGTTGAGGTAGCTTCTGCCCTCGAAGGAACTCCAAGCTGGAAAGCAGGCATCCAAATGGGCGATCTTATTACCGAAATAGAGGGCGTTTCTACCATAGAAATGACCCAAGCGGATATTGTAGCAAAGCTGCGCGGCAAAATAGGCTCTTCAGTTACGGTAACAGTCCGGCGCGGTAAAAATATGGAATTCCCGGTAAAACTTGTCCGTGCCCGTATTGAAGTTCCTACTATTAAGACGATGAAATTGGATGATAAAACCGGGTATATACGGCTTATTGAATTTAATCCCAATGCAACACCCCGTATACAGGAAGCCCTTGAAAATTTCCGCAAAGAAGGAATTACCCGGCTTGTACTGGATTTACGAAATAATCCCGGCGGATTGATCACGGCAGCAGTTGATACGGCAAGCCTGTTTATTAAAGAAGGTGTGATTGTCTCGACAAAATCGCGCATTCCGCAGCAAAACCTCGAGTTTAAGACCAATACTAAGATACCGGCACAGTTTGCTGACTTACCGCTTGTTGTGCTCATCAATAAAAGCTCAGCGAGTGCATCGGAAATACTTGCCGGCGCTTTAAAAGATTATAAGCGCGCCTATCTTGTCGGTGAGACCAGCTATGGCAAAGGTTCCGTGCAGCAGATATTTGAGCTCACCAAAAACTCATCGTTTAAGATGACAATTTCCCGCTATTATACGCCGAGTGATGCGAATATTGACAAAACCGGTATTAAACCCGATAAGGAAGTTCTCATGTTTCCTGCCTTAACAGCAGAGGATGAAAAAAACTTGGAGAAACTTTTACGAGATGAAAAACTTGCAAATTTTGTCAAGGACAATAAAGATTTAACCGGTTCCCAAATTACCCGCTATGCAGAAACGCTTGCAAAAGAATATTCACTCAATAAAGATTTGCTCCGAATCTTAATCCGGCAAGACTACAATAGAACGCATACGGCACCTGCTGCCGATATTGATTATGATCCGCAGCTCCAAGAAGCAGTTAAAATACTAAAATCTCCAGCCCTCCCGCAGCTCTTACTGCAAAGTAAAACGGTATTCCAAATGCAGGAGGAAGCAGCACAAGAAAAGGCTGCTGCCGAGGCAAAAAAAGCTTCTTAAACAGCATTATCTATGAAGCAATTTATTAGTGAAGCCGAACCTGACCGTAACGGCACCCTTACCCTGACCGGAAAGGCGTTTACCTATCTGAGAAAGGTGCGCCGTATGCGGGAGGGAGACAGCCTCCCGGTACTGCTGCCGGGGGGACGGTCTGTAATGATGGGTGCCGATTGGATTGACGACGGCAAGCGGGAGATACGGCTCCGTCTACAGACAGTGCCGCAACAAGATGAAAATACCGCCGCTACCGCCACCGTTGAATTGCCGGCAGCTGCACAGACGGAAATTATCCTGCTGCAATGGATTCTCAAAGGAGCAAAAACAGATACCATTGTCCGGCAGGCTGCAGAAGCAGGTGTGCATATCATTGTGCCGGTTATTGGGGAATTTTCCGTTGCCCGGAAACAAAATCCCGCACAACAGGAACGGTTCCGGCGGATTATTAAAGAAGCCCGGCAACAATCCGGCTCTCCGATTGATACGCGTATTACCGAACCGGCACCGCTTTCCGCCGTTATGCAGCATACGGTTCCCCCCTTACTCGGCAGCGGTACCGTGTGCGGCATGTGCAGTGAAGCAGCAGGTACAGCCTTGAGCGTACATACCTTTCTTGCCGCTAAGCCCGGTCGGATTATGCTCGCAATCGGAGCAGAAGGTGGAATCAGCCCGGCAGAAACAGCCATGCTGGCAGCAGCAGGCTTTAAGACCATTCATTTTAATACAAATGTACTCCGTGCAGAAACAGCCGCCCTTTATGCAGTGGCTGCAATGCAAACTATTAGAAACGAGGCAGACCAATGGCAATTACCCGCATCCATCTCTTAACAATACCGCTTGATATTCTCCCAGATGAGGATATTGAACAGACTATTATGCAGCTCCTTGATTCGGGCAAGCCGCAGCAGATTATTTTTATTACCCTGTGGGATTTACTCAAAGCGCGCCGTGATACTGAATTTCGCGCTATGTTGGAAAATGCAGCGCTCTGCCTGCCGTTATCTAAAAGCCTCCTGAGCGCAGCCCGCTTTCTCAATTTACCGGTTCCTATACGGCGGGACTCTTTTGATATGATTATTAGGATTTTAAATACTATCGATTCTCATTTTAAATCGCTCTACCTGCTGGGAGGAAGAGCACAAAACCTCTTGGATGCCGAGCGGAATGTACATATCACCTTTCCCGGCATCAGTATTGTGGGAAGATTTAACGGTTTTTATCGAAAAAGTATGGAAGCCAATATCATTACGTCAATAGTAAAAGCTCATCCTGCTCTCTTGATTGCCGGTAACGGTGTGCCCGGCGGTGTACGGTGGATTCACCGCAATAGGACAAAGCTGCCTGCAACCATCTGTATTTATGACAACGATATTATCGATATCTTTGCAAAACGGAAAAAAAGAATTTCCGATGCCGCATTCCGCAAAGGGCATGAATTTTTGCCGCAGCTGTTACGGAATCCTTTTAAGATATTCTACGGGTTCCGTGCTCTGCTTTTTTGGCTGATAGTAGTGTTTTACCGCTTGTTTAGGAAATAAAATAAAAAGAAGTAAGAGAAGAACGATGCCGGCGAAGGGACTTGAACCCTTACGGAGTTGCCCCCAATAGATTTTGAGTCTATCGTGTATACCAATTTCACCACGCCGGCTCTTTACAGGAAGATACTATATCATATTGTATTTATTTTGTAAAGCCGGTAATTAGGGCATATTCACAGTGGTTCACAAGAGGGTAATTCATATATAGGTTTACAGAATAACTGTAGTGCAGCATACATAATATGGGTATAATACGGAATAACATGATCGATCCAACGACTATTGCAGCAGCTCAAGCGTACGGTGCCATCCGGTATTTAAACGGTAAGCTATGGATACCGGTAAAAAGATTTGAAGCTCATTTAGAACAAGAACTCAGTTTAAAATATCATGGGCACATTGAGTGCATACGCGGCACACGGTACAGCAGTCAAAGTGAGCTTGAGCATACAAAACAGGGAATGCTTTTCTATTGTGAAGAAGATTCTCAGGATATTGCACAGGATATTATATGGAAGCAATTATGCTGGGAAACTCCTTTTATCGTCCGTTTCCGCAGTATCGGTGAGGCAGCAGCCCTGCTGAGGGGTATCCAACGGAATTGGGCACACTATCCGCTCACCTGCTTTAGACGGGCAGCACTCATCAGTGAAAAATTGCCTTACATTAGTAATAAGGAAAAAAACTTTCCATATTCTGTACCGCGTGCGGATATGGGGGTATGGTCACTGCTGGACGAACACACCTTAATTGCATCGGCAAAAACATCTTCTCCCTTTCCGCTCGGGGTCATCCGATTTGTAGAAGACCATCAAAACCCGCCGAGCCGCGCCTATCTCAAACTCTGGGAAGCGCTTACCCTCTTAGACTTTTATGCACGGTGCGCTCACGAAAGCGGTGCCGAAGCAGATATCCCTTCCGGGGCGGATGCTATAGATACACACCATGACGCACGGTATCGCGCCGCTGCCCCCAAGGCTGAACAGGAGAGCCATCAGCTCATTCAGATTGGCACTCGCTGTATCGATGCCGGAGCTTGTCCGGGCGGCTGGACGTGGGTACTGCATCAACTCGGTGCAACGGTAACCGCCATTGACCGGAGCCCTTTAGCTGACCCTTTGATGCAGGAATCGCGCATTACTTTTATGCAGCATGATGCGTTTACCATTCCTCCTGAAAGTCTCGGCAGACAAGACTGGGTGTGTTCCGATGTTATTTGTTATCCGCCCCGCCTCCTCGAATGGGTTGACCGCTGGCTGGCAAGCGGACTATGCAGCCGATTTATCTGTACCATTAAAATGCAAGGCTCCCCTGACTTTGAAACCATCAACCGATTTGCCAGCATTCCTCATTCAAAAATCGTTCATCTTACTGCTAATAAGCATGAATTAACCTGGCTTTGTGCCCCATTTATTCGTGCGGAGGGGGATAAAATTCCGGTGATTTCTAAGCGGTAATCACCAATCTCTATGCACAACGGCAGTAATTCAATCCTCTGCATGAATAATTTGATATAAATGAAGCATATCCTGAATTTATAATGATTTTGTCCATATAAGCGAATCATTACTGCATGTAAACCCGATCCGTTCAAGGTAATGAATATGATCTGCAGACGGCTGTGCGGCTGCGAAAGAGGTTATCCCCTGTTTCTTCCAAAAACTCACATCATCAATGAAAAAATGCTTCCCGACTGCTAAATCACGATATTTCGGAACAACAAAATCTATTAAAAGATCAGCATATTTTTCTGTTTGGGTATCTTGAACCGTATAAGCGACTAAACCGGCTATATCATTATTCCGAAAGTACAATGCTATTTTTTCGCTTTTGGTGAAAGCGTCAGTGCCGAACAACGCAACAAGTTCCTGTTTATTCTTTTCAAAAAAATACTGAACAATTTCATTATCTTTTTTTACTTCTAAGATTTCAAAATTGTCCTGTATTTTTATCATTTTATAAAAATAATATATATCAATAAAAACGATACCGATATTCATAACCACTGCCGGCCATGAATTGGTTTTAAAGGCAAATATAATAAAGAGCAAACCTCCTATCGCATTTAAAACCCGTAATTTAATAATTGACTTCATCATTAACGAAATAAAGATTATAAATGAAGCCGCGTAACCTAATAGCTCAATCATGTTCATTCTCACACTGTAACAAAAAAGATATGCTCTTGCAAGTTGGATAACACGAAAGAGGCGGAGGACAAAAGGTATTAAAGCCGGCTGCAAGCACCTTTTAAGAACAACACTTTATAATTATCGAATAACAAGCAGCCGGCTTTCTTACTATTCAACAATAAATATCGTTCTGCATATCCGATGGAATGGGCATTTTTTACAGTCATCCCATTGTACCGTTTCCGGTTTTCTAAAATCTTCTTCCCCTACTTGGTGTGCATAGTTTTCTGAAGCACGTAAAAAACTTTCAATCGCAGGCTCAAAGGCATCCCGTGTTTTACTGGTGCGGGCGCTACCGTGGGGGATTACCGTTGGGTCATTGACAATATAGCTGATTTTTTCATCACCTAATCCAAGAAAAAATGCATGTTCTATTTGCGATTTAACCAGCTCTTTCTCCGCGAGGAAAAGATACATCGGTATTTGAAAATCGCACATAGCATCGGGAGTATAGGAAGACGCAGCCGGCGCAGTGCCTGATTTATAGTCCAGAATGACAGCTCGATCTTCTGCCGGCTGATATGCAACCCGGTCGATAACACCGTGATAGAGTATGTCCTCACTGCGGTGCCGGAGCTTCCCTTCCATTACGAGGGGAGTATAACCATCCAGTTTTTCCGCATCAACTGAGAGCACAAACGACACTCCTTGCAGGGTTTTCTTTTTAATCGATTGGATGAAAGGAGCTGCGAGCGGTCCTTGGAAGTCGGTTTGTGTATGAATTGTCTGAGCAAAGAGTTCATCCGCCCATTTAGTATACTCGTCGATATGCGCAGAAATAAAAACCGTATCGGTCTCTTGTATTTTCTGATAGAGCTTTTCAAGAATATGATGAGAGAGAAGCCCGACATAGCGCGGATTAAAAAGTTCGGCATCGGTGTCTTCTTCGTTAATGCTCAATACGGACTGCAAAAACCACTTGGCAGGACATTCGGCAAACAGCTTTAAATCGCTTGCGTTGACCCGGAATACCCCATCTTCATAGCGGGCTGTATGCAGCGCTTGTGTAAGTTCCGGCAATTTATTGGTAAGCGGTGTACGTAAAAAGGAAAAGCTGCACAGTGTATCATGTAAAACAAATTGCTCAAGACCGGTTTTTTGTACGGGATAGATGCTAGAGGGCAGCTGTTGTGCTTGTGCAAAAAACGCATATTCCTGTAAAAAAGAATCTGCGCATATTCCGGTACGTCCCTGCTGAATCTCCGTGAAAATACCGTTACTTACCGCATAGCCTGAAAAGGTTTGTTCAGAAAAAGAAAACTGCACGGTACCGTATTGGGCATAGACAGCAAAAAAATCCTGTGTAGCATCGTGCTCAATCACACCGAGTGCATCCCGCTTATCCTTCCGCAAAAAGGGTAATTTGGTATAAATAACCCTGCTTTTCCCCTGATTGCAGTTAAGCACGAAATGGTGGGTAAACGGAGTTGCTGCCGCTACCCGAAAGGGGAAGATACTGACAGCTCTTCCCGTATTTTGCGGTACATAGATTTCTCTGCCAAGCTGCGCAGTAAAAAACGGATAGGGTTGGGCTGGCAAACAGTCGGCAAAGTCCGGTTCCAACTGTATCAATTCCTGCATAAGGGTTACACAGCGTCCGATTACCGCATTATCTTCCGGTGAAAAACCGTTGAGGTTAAGGTAGCGGTCTCTCAGCATGATATAGCGGTGCCGTATCTCCGAAAAACTTTTTGCCTGTACCAACGCTTCCGCATCACGCATAAAAGGAATAAGCCAATTTTTTGCCTGCTCTTTTTCCGCGAGTTCTTCTTCATAACACTGCCCCGGGTGATGGGGTGTAGGCAGCTTAAAGGCTTCCTCCCATATATTCCGGTATTGGTCTCCGTCTTTCCACGACACAAGACAGTTGTTTTTAATACCGAAATTGATTACCGCTTGTATATGCTGCGGCGACTTCCACGGGATATGGGAATTGAGGAAGAGGCGTTTTAAACTTTCAAACGAAAAATGCTCTTCTACACAGCGTTCAAGGAGAGGGAAAAGACGGCCTGCTTGCTGTTCACTCAGCTTAAAGCCTAGGCGAAATTCCGCGGGTATGCTCCGGAGAGCGAACTCCCGCTTGAGATAGGGTACGGTACTTTCTATATCGGCAACACTGAATGCAATCTCATCGGCGGCGGCACCATCTGCCAGCAGCTGTTCTACCGCAAGGACAGCTGTGCGTATTTCTTCCCGGATGCTTGCACACCGGATGAGCGGTACCGCTTCCGGCTGAAACACTGGGGCAGGCAGTACCGAAATTTCTGACCGATCGGTTAAAAGCCCTCGGTATTCTTCAAAATCTTCCATCAATTCAGGATAGAGGAGAATATAATGCGGCGCTTGGGGACTAAACTCAGCGCCTGCCCACGAAGGTTCAAAAAGCCGGTGTGAATCCAAAAAATCCGTGTATGCTTTTTTCAGGATAAAAAGGTCAGCAGCTTCGTCATCCGCTGGAGCTTTATGCTGTGCTGCCCGTTTTTCCCAATGGTCGAGTTGCGGCAGAATACCGGCAATCCACTGGGCAAAAACAGCACCATCGGCAGCATAGTTTGCAGGGATAATGGTGCGGAAAAACGGCTGCGCTGCGTTCTCAGCAGCAATATGGCGGGCAAAAAGCAGTCTGATTACTTGCGATACCGGATTGCGTCCTTCCGTTTTTGCAACACAGCAGTCTGCCTTAAACGCATCCCATGCGGTAAATAATTCAGCCGGTATTGCAGCAAGACCGGTTAAGCTGATAGCACGATGCAGCCAGAGTCTGCTTGCAATCCGTGAGGGGAATACAAAGCGGGTACGGGCATCCTTACCATAGCGGCGGATACAATCTTCTATAGTAGAACAGCCGGAGATAATATTCATAGCATTGTCCCTTTTAGTCTAACCTGTGTTTTAGAATGCCCGCATATTCTGATTTACTGGAGCCGTATTGGACTATTTTAGGGGCATTGGCGCTAAAAACTCACAGTATGATATTATTACGGTATCACACTATGCCTATCTTAACAAGCAGTCGTTTTCGTACCGAATGAGTGCATAATCATCCGGGAAATACATCACGTATACTCCGCATTCCCCTTCCATCCCAGCACCCGCTGCCTCATGCCGGCGATATCCAGCACCCCTAAGGCGAATCCTTTGCGCACCAGCTCAGAGGGAACATACTCGTCGTATTTATCAAAGATGGGAACTTCGTTCTCGTACACAAGCTCGAGCGGGTCAAAGTTTTGTGCGGCTTCTTCGGCAATAATGCGATAGAATTCCTGTGCGCTTACCTGCATGGTAAACTGTAGGTAGTACGGTCTGGACGGACTCAAGCCTTTGAGCCCAAGCCGTGCACCGCAGCGGAGCTTGAGAAAACGTTCCAGCGCAAGAAAGGCATAACTGCCCAGCTGAGGAAAGAGCACCCACATAGTGCCGCCGAGGGAAATGAGCGGGTGAGTGTCCATCCCTGCCTTGGTGAACGTATTCCGCGCTTCCTGCAACCGGCACACGGCATGGCGCATCAGGTACGGATAGCTTTTCTGTTCCGCAAGGACAGTATGCATCCGTTCCAAGATACGGGTGTGTATATCGCCTGCCACATCACCGAAATACGCAGGGATATTCCCCTTTACCAGCGTGCAGTATACCTCGCGGCGCTGGTGATCCACCTCATCCACTGCCCACACCCTACCTGCAATGGCTATCTTCTCGCCCACAGGCGGCGGTTTGACGATTGTTCCCAGCTCTTCGGAACCGGAACGCACCGTGTATTCGATATTTTCTTGGAACACTGCGTAAAACTTATAATTGTTGACAACCCGCTCTCCGGTAATTCCGTACTCCATGCAATGCGTTCAGGAGGGTGCTATATACGGCGGCAGGACTAGTTCAATCTTACCAGCGGTTAAACTCTCCGCATTGGTTGACAGCGTATCAAAAGGCGATATGATACAAGCTAAGGAAACAAGATGAATAAAATATGGTATGTAGTAGTATTGATAGTGCTGTTATGCAGCTGCTCATCTGCGGTAGTTGAAACGGTGCAATATGATGCTGCAAAGATGGATGTCGGTTATTTCTATGAATATCACGGTTCCGTGCATCCCCATCAATTTGTTGAAAGCGATCTGAAAATATATTTCTATGTTATTTCCGATATACGCATTGAGTCGCTTTACGCATGGACGGATACCTCCGTAAAAGGTGTTTTAATAGAAACGTCTGTCGCGATGGATGCGGATCGCTGCTTAAAACAGGTGATTTCGGAACGAGCGTATCTTGCAGCGCAGTATAAAATCAGTCCTTTTATTAAATTTGATTACAAAAGAGAGGTTGTATATGATTTCTCTGCTCAAACGGTTACAAAAGATGAATATTGGGTGAACGGCAATAAGCCTGAAACGATATTACATCCCATCCATGATAAAGGAGTACATTCTTTTCAGACGGATAAGTTGCCCGTTTTTGAATTTTTCGGTGATATGCCGATCGATATTTTTATAGCCGGACGGTTTTTAGCGGAGGATACGACTTCTCGGCTGCCGATTAACGATAAAGGCTATATCACGGATGCTTCTTTTATGCCGCACAAAACGGAAGAAACTTTCTCGTATAACAGCATCGATTACTCATGCAAAAGATTTAGGATTAAAAACAAAAGCTTACTGGCACTGTTTTTCAGTAAAGAAACATATTTTTTGCGCGAATCCGATTCAGGGCTGAATTATCCTGTTTGTTTTAAGGGCGCGGATGCGGAATACCGGCTTGCTCGCCGAACCGCAATGAAGCTCGAAGAATGGAATGCCTTTAAGCAAACTGTAAAGGATGAGTTCAGTCCCGAAGGCTATATCGACATTGTGTATGAGGAATAAAGAGAGCGGTGGAGCGGCAGTGTAAGCAGAATCGCAAGGGCTATGCTGTATCGAGATTGTCTTTTAGGATACAGAAACACCTGCATTTGCATAGCGAGCGAGTTCAAAGCGATTATGCGTTCCTGTTTTCTTGTATACATTCGCAATGTGATTTTTTACCGTGTTATATGCTATGTCTAATTCAGATGCAATCTCTTTATTCGTTTTGGCAAAAGCGATGAGGACGGCAACATCAGCTTCCCGTTCGGTTAATGCTTGTTCAATAAAGAATTGGCGGTAGCGCTGTTTTATCGCATCGGTTTCTTCTATTATAAAAGCGTTTCCTGTAGCAAAAGTTCCTGTGCCGAAACCCTCTGCCGCAGCTTTTCCGGCGGCGCCGTTCATTTCCGCTGCTGTGTCATGCCAGCATGCTTGCATGGTTTGTACAGGGGCGGTTCGATTTTCCGCATTTGTACCGTTAAAGCGCTGCTGCGCTTGATGATGCAGTACGTACAATCCTGCGGCGGCAAATAAACCGTACAACATTAAATCTTCATAAAATGGAAAGGGCACGGAGCGGTAGAGGAATACGGCAAATATGCCGACCGGCATATCGTAATTATGCAGCAGCGTCGGTATGGAACCGATAAATACCCACCCGCAAATAAGCCCTGCAATCCGTATGACGCGGTAGAATACCTTTTGAATAAAGGGGAAGGGGGTTAAGACACGCACCTTACAGGCATGAATCGCCCACGCGGCGAAAAGCGCATACATGGTAAAAAAGACAACCGAAACGAATTGGTAAAAAAATGCAAGCGTGCGGGCATGAAAGCAGCCTTCCGCAAGAAAGCCGAAACCGTTTAAGGTTTGTAAGAGCGGGAAAACAGTGTAAAAAAGTATACAGAGAACGCCTACCGTCAGCGTCAGGTTTTTAAGTCGCAGCTGTACACGGCTAATCGGGATATCCTCCATGCGGATTAGTTCAATAATAATCGAAGGAAAAAGCAGCAGGAACCATGCAGGATTAATAACGTTAAACAGCAGCTGGACTGCAATATACACACCGGTTAAACAGCTTCCGGTACTAAACGCCGGTTCTCCTTTGTACATCACAAACAGGCGCGAAAAATCCGTAATAGGTAAATTGAACAGCCAGCTGCTCAAGAGCAAGTTTACCGCGCTGCTGCCCGTTACCGCGATAAAACATAGAACCATCCGTTTATACAGCTTGAGCGCAGGCGCTGGATTTCTTCCGTACAGCAGTCCTATTCCGTAATAGTGCAGCAGAAACGCAATCGATATTCCCGTCTGAATAATAACATCAAGCCCTTTCATAGTCATAGGGTATAAAAATAAACATTTTTGGTAAAGCGAGACTACGACTGAGTACAGTAGTCCTCTTTTACCACTGATATTTTCTTGACATCTTAGAGCACTATGCTACACTGCCGGTAAAATAACATGTTCATCGAGTTCTGCAATGGCAGATACGGATCGGATACATAGCAAGAATAAAAGGGAAATGACACATATGAAACATCAGTTATCTATCGCAATTCTGTTTTTGAGTTTTCTTTGCATTTCGTGCCGGCAAAAAGCGGAACGGGTGCAGTTCGCGTATAATCCTGCCCAAATGGATGTAGGCTATCTGTATGAGTATCACGGTTCGTATAATAACCGGCACTTTACTGCCGGAACAAGTAAGCAGTTTTTTTATCTTACCGCTTCCGATACGCTGGAAACAGTAGACTTCAGTGATGACGATCCCCTCATACGAGGAATATTATCATACAGCCGGCAGATTATGGATTGGCGTTTTTACATGATGAAAGAAATCGTAAGCGAAAGTTTTTTAACCAAGCAGGTTAAATTCGCAAAAAATGCCGGCAGTTCCGTTAAAGTGACTGTACGGAAAAATTATGATACCGGCGAATCATATCGCGATGCATATATGATATACGGTAGTCAGCCTGAAACACTGAAAAAACCGGAACATGAGAATGAAACATGGCGCATTGAGCTTGATAAGCTGAAAGAACAAGCAATTTTTCGGTTTTCTAACGATATTCCGGCTTCATTTTTTATGGTAAGCCGTTTTTTTAATCCTGATGTAAAAAAAGCTCTGCTGCCTGTCGCTCATGCGAACTATCAAACAAATGCGTTTTGTATTTACGAAAAAAAAGAGACACTTTCATATAACGGGCAACAGTGGAACTGTTTGAAATTCCGTATGGAACCGGCAGGTCTTATGAGCCGTATATTAGGGAAAAAGCTCTTTTTTTGGTTGGAAGCCGATTCGGGCTATTACTACCTTGTGCGTTTCCGCAATGAGAACACCCCCTTCCATGAATATCAGCTTGCTCGCCGAACCGCAATGAAGCTCGAAGAATGGGAAGCCTTTAAACAAACCGTCAAAGATGAGTTCAGCCCCGAAGGCTATATCGACATTGTGTATGAGGAATAAAGAGAGCGGTGGAGCGGCAGTGTAAGCAGAATCGCAAGGGCTATGCTGTATCGAGATTGTCTTTTAGGATACAGAAACACCTGCATTTGCATAGCGAGCGAGTTCAAAGCGATTATGCATTCCGGTTTTAATATACACATTCGCGACATGATTGCGGACGGTATTATAGGCAATATTCAACGCTATTGCGATCTCTTTATTGCTTTTAGCAAAAGCGATTAAGACGGCAACGTCCGCTTCCCGTTCGGTTAAGCCCTGCTTGATAAAAAAACGGCGATATTGCTGTTTTATCTCATCGGTTTCTTCTAGTATAAAAGCATTTCCCGATGCATATACATTCGCTGAGACTTTGCTGCCGGTTGTATCAGTCGCTGTATGTTGATCTATTTGCAATATTCGTACGGTTCGGTTTTGATATTCGGTTCCGGAACGGTTAGACCGCTGCCGTCTCTGATACTCTAATAGATATAAACCGGAACCGGCGAACAATGCATACAGTATTAAATCTTCATAAAAAGGGAATAATTGTTTTTTACGTACCCATGCGGTAAGAAGCGGTACCTTTAGACCGTGTTCGTCAAGCATACTGACGGTAAAAAGGATCAATAACCATGCACAAATAACCGCCGCAATCCATACAATAGAGTACAGGAATTGGCGAAGCACTGGGAAAGCCGTCAATACACGAATTTGAACGATATGTATAAACCATCCAAATAAAAAAAGATAAATACAATAAAAAATGAAGGAGGAGCCGCGTGTTAATAATTGATGCGCACCTTGCAGTTCCGACATACCAGATACGGCGGATACATCAATGGTTGCGGTTATCAATAAATTGATGCATTGATAGCTTAAAAAGATAATTCCGGCAGTACGAGTGATACGTGCACATAGTTTTTGCATTTTGCTGACTGGGAGTCCTTCCATACGGATTACTGTAAGTACCAGTGAGGGAACTGTTACAAGCAGCCATGAGATACTGGTAAGTACTCTGATAATTGAAAGAGTGACAATAAGCAGCAATGCTATTACCTCATGATTATGTAGTATCGAAAAGTCAGCATAAAGATTAAACCGTGAAAACTCTGAAATGGGACAATGAAAAATCAGCCCGACTACGATAACAGTCAGTGGATGTTGCAAGGCAATCCCTGCAATACATAATACAACGCGCCGGTACGCTACAAGCGCAGGATACTGTGCGTCGCTATAACAGAGGTGTATACCATAATATTGTAACAGCAATGAAATTGCTATGATACATTGCACAAGAATATCGCTGCTATACATCATGAATAAACAATACCGCCAATTTATTTTACCGTCAAGGAGAGTATTATATAAAAAGGCTCAGCGCTGATTGATATTCGGAATTTTCTTGATATCGTATCGATATTTATTATGTATAGTATTGAAGACTAGTTAGATATTACTATTTAATAAGTTATTCGACTATCTTATACATTTGCCCCATCCGGTACAGACAATAACCTTTTTCGGCGGTGAACCGCTCTTAGCGTTCAAGGATATAAAGGAATTTATCCCGAAATTAAATGCCGCATACAAAAAAATATTCGATACGGTACCCAAATACGCCGCAATAACAAACGGAACACTGATAACCGATGAAATGGCCGATTTTTTTAACCGCTATTTTTATGCGTTGTCTATCAGCATAGACGGACCAAAGCAAATATGCGATAAAACACGTATTTTTCTTAATCCCCGCCAAAGTGTACATGATACAATAAGGCGTGCAATGAATATTTTAAATAAGAAAAAAAGAAACTATTTCCTTGCTGCATCGGCAACCCTTTCTCCCGATACGATGATTCAAGCGCAAGCTCTGGGGGCCGCAGCATATCGGCGTTCTTTTTTTGCATTGGGATTCGATCAGGTAGCCATATTCGAAGCATCAGGAATACCGTGGCCGGATGAATCTCTGCAGGCTGCCTACCGCTTTTATGAGGGCATTATCGAAGAGACCTTCGGCATAATTACAGAGAAAAAAAGCAGTAAGTTGCCGGATAACGGTATTATGGCGTTATTGGTTGATATTCTAAAACAGCATTATACCGGCGATTGTGTTGCCGGCAAAAGCTATTTTTATTATACGATTGCAGACGGCATCTATCCTTGTCAGCTGTATTACAATGCGCGGAAAAGAGAGCGGACAGCGTTACGACGAATCGCTATTAAACAATGCCAAAGCTGCCCGGCTCTTAATGTGTGTGATTCGCATTGCGGCACCGCTTTATATGAAAACGGGGATGAGAATATTCCGGTGTCCTTCCGGTGCGCAATGACATTGTTTAAGCTTGATCAAGTAATAAAGCGATTAGGATATTACGCATTCTACAAAGAGACGAATGAAGCATATCAAAATATCATCAATGCCGTAAAAACATTTGCCGCTCAAAATGCCGTTTCCAACATATATACACCCTAGTGCTTTTTTACTAGGAATATTGCCTTGACGAAAACAAATGTTGCTTCTATAACAAGAACGATGAGGAATAATTATAGCCTATGAACTTTTTACTATTACTCCGTGCAATCCGTTCAGGCGGCCGTCATATACGGCGGCAGTTTTCCTTTTTTCTTTTTCTAACGTTGTCGTTCTGCCTGTTGAGTACGGTTACGATGTTCTTTGATGCACTCAAGGCGAACCGAGGTCGTTATTTTGCGCAGCGATATACGGGTTTTTACGGCATCGTCAAAAAAGACTGTTCCAACCTATTGACGGCAAGTCCGCCGCGCGAGGAAGATTTATTTAATCCTGATGAACTCTGCACCCTGCTCGACCGGCTCGGCATCAGCTATTCGGCACGCTTGAGGAGCTGGGCAACCTTTTACGTCGATGAACCTGACCGGCAGGAACTGCGTAATCCGAATCACGTTCTCCTTGTCGCAAGCGACGCTGCTGCGGAAACGGCGCTTTTAAGACACCTCGTTTTTAACGGCGCCGTACCTCATGAAGGTGCAAACGAAGCGCTCCTCTATGATTCTTCGGTCTCGCAGGAAGCGTTACGGCAGGGTATCATTGTGCAGATGCCCAGTCCGTTCGGTATTCCTGTATCGGATAAATTCCGACTGACCGGAACGTTCACAAGCGATGAGGCGATGATGCATCAGCCCATCCTTTTTATCGACCGCCGCTTAGTGCTTGAGCTGACCGGTAGGGAGGAAAATCTTGCAAGCGATATTGTGCTCGGTCAGCTTTCAGCTTTACAGCGTTTCAGACTTACATGGTTGCTTGCGGCGGAGTACCGCGATTACAAACTGCTTCCGTATACCGATTTTGATAGTATTGCGAAAGCAACGGCGCTTATCAGCGAAACGCTGCGGATACTGTTGTTTGTGTTTACCGGTATTGTGATATTCTTTTGTATGCTCAACAGTCTGACTATCGCAGTGCTGAACCGATCTAAGGAAATCGGAATATTGCGGGTTATCGGTTACAGCGCGAACCTTATTATCGGGCTTTTTTGTATTGAATATCTTACAATATTGGCTGCAGCATGGCTCATCGGATCGGCGGGTTGCGCAGGAGTTGCCGCGCTTCTGAATACGCTGCAATTATCCGCAACCGATATCAATCTTGAGTTAGCCTTTGCAGGAAAAGAGCTAGTGATGCATCCGTCTCTCCGCGTCTTTGCGTTGCCGCTGTGCGTATCGGCGCTTATGCTGCTCGGTATTACCGGACTGAGGACACGGCAAATACTTGCGCTGTCATAACGGATGATGAATAAGCTGTAAGAACAGTCGCAATCGTAAGGCCTTAGAGGAGAAAACGAATGTATTATATAAAATGGGCGCTGAAAAATATCATCGACAACAGAGCACGCTATGCCGTGATGATCATACTGACGGCGTTTACCTTTATAACGCTCTTGCTCTTTGATGCGGTTATTTCGGGATATGATATCCAGACCGATCGATTCAGGCAGGCGCTGGAAGGTGATATACGAGTATTCGCCTCTGATGAAGACGGTCTTGGCGCATTACTGCCTGCCTTATCCGACATAACGGCTTCATCCCCCTGTACGATTTTTTATCCTGCGGCGCTCATCGATGGCGTCCGTTTGATTACCGATACCGGCGATATGACCGTACAGCTTGCAGGGGTTACCGACGAATATCTACAAACGCTGCTCAAGTCGTGTACCGTGCTTAAAGAAGGATCTATGAATTTTTCCCAGCCGGAGACCTGCCTTGTTGATGCCGATACTGCGGAAAAACTTTCGCTTAAAGCAGGCGATGAGATTACGCTCTATTTTGAAGCACCGTCCAAACATATTATCTCGGCGCCGGTAACCATTGCCGGTATTTTTATTTCGAACTATCTGGCGCACTCCCGTATTGTATACATGCCGCTCATCAATGCAGTCGGCTTTATGGAAAAAGAAGATTTTGTCAATACCGTACTCGGAACGGTTGCAGCCGCTTCTGTGGTGGAACGGGATCAGCGGATAAATGATGTTGTATACGCTCTGCGGATAGCCGTAAAAAAAGCCGGCATTTTAGCACGGGTGGAAGCGCCCGATCAGCTGAGTGGCTCTTTCGGGTACTTTCAGATTTTTGATATTTTTAAGATCATTTTAATCGGATTAAAAAATCTTACCGGCTTTGTGCTGGCGCTCATGCTGCTGTTTGCAGTGCGGAGTGCATACTATCTGATTTTTCAAAAACGACGGGCGGAAATTGCGGCGCTGCGTACCTACGGAATGGACACAAAAGAATTTATACAGATGATTACCGCTGAAACCGTTATCGTACTGCTTTTGGCCGCGCTTATTGCCGCTGCCGTTACCATACCGGCTGTTTTTGCGGTACAGGGCTTTCCGGCAGCGTACTATTCGGCAAATCTCATCGCGGTATTCGGCGGCCCGTCCGTTGTGCTGCACTTTGACGGAATACGCATCGCGGCAATGGCGGTTGTTATTGCTGCAGTCAATTTTTCCGCATCAATGCTGTCAATGTTCCGCGCTTTACGCACGGAAACAGCCCGTCTTTCTGCTGAAAGTTAAGAAGAAATGTGCGGGGGAAGTCTTTCCAGATAAAAGCTTGTGCCGCGTGCAAAACGCTCGCCCATTACCAATCACCGCTTCTCCTCAGTACTAGTCCGATTTTACCGGACGAATTGCAGCGTTTTATTGTTGACAATAGCCTCTGAACATTTTTTAATAATCCTGTTAGACAACATATCAGGGGGAGACGTCCCCCCTCCAAAAAAAGAAGGAGAAAATAGAAGATATGAAAAAGGAAAGATGCTTGCTCATCGTTGTGTTGCTTTTTTTGTTGATATGCGGATTGACGGCGCAGGAAAGCGATTACGAGTCGGTGTTTTTGGCGGCTGACCGGCTGTTTCCGCAGGAGGCGAAGCTGACGTTGACGATGCAGAGTACAAAAAAGGGAAAGGCGCGTGATAAGGTTGGGTTTACGTGTTATATGAGCGGGACGGAAAAATATTTGCTGATTATGGAGTATCCGCGGATTTTGCAGGGACAGCTGCAGCTGCGGGCGGGTGATGTGATTTATTTTTACAATAATAAAGTTAATAAGATGAATAAGATGAGTGCGGCGGCGGCGTTTATGGGAACGTCGATTGCGCAGGAGGATATTATGAATACCACGCTGTCGCGGATGTATCGGGCGTGCGGCGGAAGTGAGCAGACGGTGGATGGGATTGAATGCCGGTGTGTGGAGCTTGAACCGACGGTTTCCGATGCGGCGTATAAAAAAATTTTGGTGTATATCAAAAAAGAGGACGGAATACTGTTGAAGCGGGAATATTTTTCGTATAAGGGCGGATTGATCAAAACGATGCGGGTGCTGGATTCGCGGGTAAGCGCGGACGGGTACGAGTTTTTGAAGGTTGCAACCGAGATGATCGGGAACTCAGGCGAATCGACGGTGTTGACTTTTGAGCGGTTTGACCGCACGGTGGCGGTTGATCCTCGGCTGTTTGAAGTGCAGCGGTTGAAGTATATCCGCTAGACGGAATTCAAGGCCATGAAGCGTATAACGATAACGGAAAAACGCCGGATTGCGGGGATATGCTGTGCGCTGATGACAGCTGTTACTGCCTGCGTGCTTTCTGCGGAAGAGGCGCTGCCGTATGAAGAATCAACATCGCTGTATGAAGAAGTGACAACGCTGCATGAAAAGACCTCAGAATCCACTGTACCGGAAGAATCTGCGCAGCCGGAAAATGAGATGCGTTCTTCTTTTGTATTCGGCGCTTCGGCGTTTATCAAATGGCGGGAAAAGAATACCAGCTATATTGCCGGCAAGTATAAAGATGCAGGGAATTTTGACGGGCAAGCCGGCGGCGCTCTTTTTATCGAAGGCAGCGCGCCGTTTATCGCAAACTATTACGCAAAGCTGCTTTTGACGGCGCCGCTTAATACCGCAGCAAACGGACAGACTGAAGGGCATATCGTATCGCTTGAAAAGATATACTTTAAAAGCAGGATTACGGATTTTTTATACCTTACCGCGGGTAAAACGGAGCTTGATACATTCAGACGGTTCAAAAAGCCGGTCGGGCTTGCCGCTCTGGAGTTTCTTGCAGGCGATTCGTGGGCGGTTACACTGCTGCCGTATTTTATCGAAGTGAAGGACTGGAAGGATGTGAGTTTTGCCTGCGGCATCAGCGGGGATTTTATCGAATGGGCGGTCAATGGGCAAGTGTATTGGGAGCGGCAGCAAAACTGGATCGGCGAAGTGCAGGTGCAGTACATTAAGAATTTTTTTACGGGAACGTTGTCCGGAACGGTAAAGCAAAAGGCGGACAACCGCTATTTTACCGAAACGGGAGGCCGTTGGCATGCAGCTCGGGAACGGAACGACCGCATGGGTAATGCTTTCCCCGTATACGGCGGAGTGGCAGCCGAATGCGCGTTTACCTTCCGTCCGGTAAGTTTTTCAGTAGGGTACGAGTTTTGCAGCGAAGGTTATACCTCGCAAGAAGCGGATGCCTTTAAGCAGGCAGTTTCGGTTCAGTCTGCATTTGCGGAAGGGTACCGCGAGGACGTATTCGATCCTCACGTACTGAATGCTGCATTCACGCTGCACGATACGGTTATTCCGAATGTAACGCTGAGTACGGAATACCGGCTGGGGCTTCCGCTCATTGGGCTAAAAGCTATTCACCGGCTTGAATATGCCGTCAACCGGTATTTTACGGTTGAGCTTATCCATGAACTGCGCTGGTCGCAGGACGGAGGTGGTTATCGGCTGTTCAGCCCTTTCCGCAATAGTGTGCAGGTGGGTGGTCATATTCACATATAACCGTTCGTATGTAGTTGTGCAGCATATATCGGAGGAATGATGATAGTATTGAAGGATATCGGTAAAACGTATAACAGCGGGGGGGTACGCTTTTGCGCGTTGCAGCATGTCTGTTTGACGATTGAGGAAGGATCTTTTGTTGCCGTTAAAGGGCCGTCGGGCAGCGGGAAAACGACACTCTTGAACATCTTGGGTACGCTTGATTCGCCTGATAGCGGTTCATATCTTTTTCGCGGGCGGGAGGTTGGCACATTGAAGCCGAAAGAGAAAAACCGATTCCGCCGCGATACGCTGGGGTTCGTGTTTCAGAATTTTAATTTGATTCCCGAATTAACGGTGTTTGAGAATATCGAAATCCCGCTATTGATTGTCAAAGAACGGAACCGGAAAGAGCGGGTATTGGCGGCGGCGGAAGCGGTTGGGCTTACCCGGCATCTAAAACACCGCCCCTCGCAGCTTTCCGGCGGGCAACAGCAGCGGGTGTCGATTGCCCGTGCAGCGGTTAAGCGCCCTGCGCTGATTCTTGCCGATGAGCCGACAGCCAATCTCGATTCAAAGACGGGCAGCGGGATTATTATGCTGTTATCCAATTTGCGCACGCAGTACGGTACAACGATTGTCCTTACCTCCCATGATGAACACGTATTGCAAAAAGCTGACCGCTGCATTGCCTTGCACGACGGCATAATAGCGGAATAACAAGTGTGCCGTTTTTGCTTTTTTTCGGTGAGTTAGTCTTTTATACAATTATCCTGTATAAAAGAATGAGACTACAGTTTAGCAATATTTTCTTCCAGTGTCATACTGTGCTATCACCCGGTATTCCATTCTTTAATCTGCTGAAGAATTTCCTCTTCCATCCCAGCACCCGCTGCTTCATGCCGGCGATATCCAGCACCCCTAAGGCAAATCCTTTGCGCACCAGCTCAGAGGGAACATACTCGTCGTATTTGTCAAAGACGGGTACCTCGTTCTCGTACACAAGCTCCAGCGGGTCAAAGTTTTGTGCGGCTTCTTCGGCAATAATGCGATAGAATTCCTGTGCGCTTACCTGCATGGTAAACTGTAGGTAGTACGGTCTGGACGGACTCAAGCCTTTGAGCCCAAGCCGTGCACCGCAGCGGAGCTTGAGAAAACGTTCCAGCGCAAGAAAGGCATAACTGCCCAGCTGAGGAAAGAGCACCCACATAGTGCCGCCGAGGGAAATGAGCGGGTGAGTGTCCATCCCTGCCTTGGTGAACGTATTCCGCGCTTCCTGCAACCGGCACACGGCATGGCGCATCAGGTACGGATAGCTTTTCTGTTCCGCAAGGACAGTATGCATCCGTTCCAAGATACGGGTGTGTATATCGCCTGCCACATCACCGAAATACGCAGGGATATTCCCCTTTACCAGCGTGCAGTATACCTCGCGGCGCTGGTGATCCACCTCGTCCACTGCCCACACCCTACCTGCAATGGCTATCTTCTCGCCCGCAGGCGGTGGCTTGACGATTGTTCCCAGCTCTTCGGAACCGGAACGCACCGTGTATTCAATATTTTCTTGGAACACTGCGTAAAACTTATAATTGTTGACAACCCGCTCACCGGTAATCCCGACAATCAGCCCGCCGCTTTCCGTGCGGTTGATATGATCAATAGTGATAAGGTGCCGGAGCAAGGTACGGAAGTCCTCCTGACTGATGCGGCGGAATACCGACAGGGTCAGTACTCTGGAGGCCAGCTCTGCCGGTGTCATCTCACCTGAGGAGGCAAGCGTGCTCATGGTCTGGTGATAGAGCAGGGAGAAGGGCAGCTTTTCCGTGCGCGGCGGTTCCACAAAGCGCTCTTCGATATAAAGCTGGACGAGTGCAATCCCTTGAATAAGATACCACGGAATCATCTCCGGCAGCATTGCCCGCGCTTCGGGATGATCTTCCCGCATGACAAACCACATTTCCGACGGAGTGCCGCGCCGTCCGGTACGACCCATACGCTGTAAAAAACCGGAAACGGTAAAGGGTGCGTCAATCTGGAATGCCCGCTCCAGTCTCCCGATATCAATCCCCAGCTCCAGCGTAGCGGTAGCGCAGACACTAATAAGCGAGTCGTCATCCTTCATTTCTTCTTCCGCACTTGCGCGGTACGAAGCGGAAAGGTTGCCGTGGTGAATTAAAAAGCGGTCGGGTTCGTGGTTGGCTTCACAGTATTGCCGGAGGTGCTGGCATACAGATTCGCACTCCTCGCGGGAATTGGTAAACACGAGGCATTTTTTACCGCGGGTATGCTCAAAGATATAGCCCATCCCCGGATCGGCAGCCTTGGGGGCCGTGTCCGCGGCGGGTTCTACCGTAAGCGCTTCGATAGTAATAGGCTTACCTTCGTCAGCTTGCGGCTCCGTATTGAAGAAGTGTTCTATCGAAAGCCGCCACACTTCTTTGCCGCCGTCACATTTGGGGATAACCGTTTCTCTCCCGCTGCCTGCAGCAAGAAAGGCTCCCGCTTCTTCAGGGTTACCGAGTGTGGCGGAAAGCCCAACCCGCCGGGGATTACAGCCCGCAGTCCGGCAGAGCCGCTCGATCAGACAAAAGGTTTGCCCGCCGCGGTCGGCACGCAGCAGGGAGTGGACTTCATCAATGACGATAAAGCGTAGGTCATGGAACAAAGAGGGTATTTCGCTCTGCTTGGTGATCATCAGCGCTTCAAGAGATTCCGGGGTGATCTGTAAAATCCCCGCAGGTTTACGGAGCAGCTTCCGCTTTTGACTCTGCGGCGCATCCCCATGCCATCGCGTTACGGTGATTCCCGCTTCCTCGCAAAGTTCGTTCAACCTCCCGAACTGATCATTGATGAGCGCCTTGAGCGGAGCGATATACAACACTCCCACCGAGGCAGCAGGCTCTTCGTATAAGAGGCTCAAGATTGGAAAAAACACCGCTTCGGTTTTGCCGGAGGCGGTGGATGCCGTCAGCAACACATTGTTATCGGTATTGAAAAGAGCATCGCCCGCCGCATTCTGCACCGCGCGAAGCGCCTGCCAGCCGGAGCGGTAAATATAATCCTGTATAAAAGGGGCGTATTGATTAAAAATATCCATCTGCCACAATACAACGGTATTTTAAATCTTTTCAACTTCTTCGACTGAAAGACCGGTTCCTTGCGCGATGGTCGTAATCGGGATTCCCATTTTCTTAAACGTAGCAGCTGTTTGTAATATTCCCTGCTGCATTCCCTGCTGCATTCCCTGCTGCATTCCCTGCTGCATTCCCTGCTGCATTCCCT
>NZ_JBQNBW010000041.1:0-25283 GCF_052169735.1 Treponema sp. | reverse complement strand
TGGAAGTCGTGTGTGCCCGAAAGGGTACCGAGGGTTCGAATCCCTCTCTCTCCGTACCGGGACCTATGCAAAGAAGGTTTTTCGAACCCCGTCAGATCCGGAAGGAAGCAGCGGTAGATTAATTCTTCTTGTGCCGTAGTGCTCCCGGTTTTTTTTATGCCTAAAGTTTCGTGAGAGGCATAGGGCATGGTTTTAAAAATAGTATCGTTCAACTCTTAGTCAGAATTCGGCGATTGCTTTATGGTAACGGTGCTCACTATTTTTAGATATAAACAATTTATTCGTGCGGAATAGGATTTATCCTTATTGAGTTCTTCAGCCATTCAAAAAATAAGTAGACCTGTTAGGTAACGTAATTATCGAACAGGTCCGGTAATTATATTTTGACGGTCTCTCATGTCCGTACCGTCAAAAAACGCAGTTTTTATATTTCTCCTCTCATTCAAATACAAGCGGAGCTGTTCCTGCAAGTGAGATAGCATTAATGGAGATAGCAACTTCCGTTAAAACAAGATGCTTATCTGCTGTGTCAAAAAAAATGCTAAAAAAGCGTTCTTTATTTTCTTTATTTTTTAATTGCAGTACAAGTTTGTCTTTTATTTGCAGTACGGTATACCAGCCATCATCTTTTTGAGAATCTTGGAACAGCTGATATTCCGTCTCGGAAAAATGCAGCGTATATCCTTCTGCACTTGTCCATACTTTATCATCAGCCCTCAGTTGCCGTTTGGTATTTTCCGCTGCTGAGTCCGTTTGTACTTCACGTATTGTATTATTTAATTTGCGGTATGTTCCATCCCAGTTTGAAGAAACGCCGATTTTCAACCGCGCAATATCATCAATGACCCGTATACTTACTTCATCAACTCCGGTGAGTTCAATATCAATCCGGCGGTTAATACTTGAAATTGCTTCGTTCTTGGTGGAAATAGAAATACCAAATCTTCTCGGTGACATTGAAACTATTTTAAAAATTTCTTGGATATTGTTCACAGAAAAAATAATTTCATTTTCAGCATAATTAAAAAAAATGCTCCTGTTCTGATTATGTTTTGCAGCAGGCTGATACCACAGTCCTTCTAAAAACTCCCGGAATGAATCAATCGTGCCTGTTTGAAATTTTTTGAGAAATTGACTTTCAATTTTTTTTCCGGGAATTTTAATTTCATTTGTTTGTTCAAAACGATGTTTTGTTTGATTCCAGTGATATTGTTTTTCTATTTGATTCAATGTATTCGGCGCATCACTGTCGGCGTAATAAGCGCGTATGCTATAGCCTTTAAGCGAATCATCTTTATCGCTTGCCGGTACAATTTGACCATCTGCTTGGATGCTGACTAAGGTATCACATTCAGTGATTACGCCGTCATCGGATTGTAACGCATATATCCCGAATACTTGTTGCGAGTCTGCATTCATTCCGCTGTATACAATGAGCGGATGTGCATATTCTTGTACTTTGATCGTAGAAAGTGAAAACGTTTTTGCATGTGTTGCTTCTGTTTTTATTTCGAGACTTCTGGTAAAAAGCTGTGATTCATTTTCTTGTATAAAAATAATCACATAAATACATTGATCGGAAAGTTTTTTTACTGCAACAACTCTATCTTCTTTTCCATTGCCATTTATATCAGTTTGCACATCTTCAACCAATGCTTCATCACTGAGTAATGTGATAAAGGATTGTGTATTGCCAGAAATAGTATCCGATTTCTTGTCTTCCTGCATTTGTATTTGCTGAGACATAGGAATAATTGTTTGCGCATTTTGTACGGATACTTGTTCCTTCTCTGCTATAATTCTTTGATATATAAGGATTCCGATAATTCCGGGAACAGCAAGAATACACAGGGTGTAAAATATTTTTTTCATAACAGTATACAATCCTTAGTCTTTTTTTTCAGTGATGAGAGCTGTATTTTGATCGTCTTCACTGCGCGGAGTATTTTTGTTTTCCATTATGTCCGTATATAATTCCTTTGTTGTTTTAACCACCTTGTCTTGAATATCCATATCCAGTGTTATTTCATACCAATTATCATGCTTGATAATCCGCGCTTCTGCAAGATACGGACTTTTAAATGATTCCTGCTTGCCGCGGTATTTTGATGTCCATGGAGCATCCTGCTCAAGATCGGTTACGAGCAGTAATATCTTATAGCGGTTATTCCGTCCTCGATTATTTAGTGAAGTTTGAATTGAATCGAGCGCCCGTCCTATATCCGTATACCGTCCATCAGGAGTAATGCCGTCAATTGTTTTCACTAACTGCATACGGTCTGCTTCATTTTTAATATCGAGTGTTTGCAATTCATACGGTTCTTTATAAAATTCCCAGACCGTAATCCAATCCCCCGGTATGAGCATTTCCGTAATAAGTGTATTGCGTACCCATTTGCGCAGACTTTCAAATTTACCGGGTTCACTCATTGATTGTGATTTATCGATCATTAAAAAAATGTCAACAGGAATAGTCCGCTCACCTGCAAAAACTGTAAAAGAGATAGAAAAATAAACAACAAAAAGGAAGTTTTTTAATTTTTGCATTTTTACTCCTTCAGTGTAAAATACTGCGGTATTAGATATGCTCGATAACAGTGTTTTCGAACAGGTCGACGCGTTCTAAATTGTACAAATAGTGCGGTTTAGAACATCGCATTTCAATGTACCCAGTTTAGAAACGGAAGTTTCCGAACTGATTTACTATATATCATTTTGAAAAAAAAAGCAGTAAATAATTGCAAAAAGGGCGGCAATATCTTTACATTTTATAAAATAGCTTTATAATTGTGGGCGTATTAGTATATCCGGTGCGGATATAGATATACTGCTATAAGGAGACAGTAAGATGGCGAGTTTAGATTTACCTCAAAGTCCAAATGTATTCCATCCCGAAAAGCCCAGTGCTGTCGGTTCAAGGAATTCTTTGGCGCAAGATTATCGCGATCAGCAAAAAGAAGTGAATCAGCTGATTGAAGAAGAAACCAATAAAGTATTGCATCACTTATCAACAAAATTGCCCAAGGACGTTCTGGAAAGATTGGATATTATGGGCGGCTTAAAGGAAAAGTTGTACAATTACTTTAACCAGAACTATCAGAATATGTTCAACCGTTATATGGTAACCGCAGAAGATGAAATGCTCAAAAAAGTCCGCGGATTTATCGACAGAGAGGAAATGAAAGTTCTGAACCGCTATACTCCGAAGGAGATCGCAACGCTCTTGGATGAAGTCGGCGGCGCTGATAAATTCAATACCGGTGAAATTGAAAAGTCCATTGTCAATATGTATGGTCACCTGCAAGGACATGTACAGCGCGGAATCAACGATTTGGAAACATTAACCAATTCGCTGCTTCGTCAGAAAACAGATGTCGGCGCTTTTGTCCGCGGTGAAAACGCATACTCCATTGTAAAGTGTGCATTCAAAGATAATATCCTCAAGCCTAAGACGGTAACAGACGTAAAACTCTCTGTTAATATTCTTGACACGGAATTGATCAGCCCGATTTTCCAATATCAGGTAACAGTTGAATACCTCATCAAAGACCTTATTTCCAATCATTTCATGAATCTGATTGATAAAGAAATTGAGCGTGTAAAAGATGAGCTGATCGATGAAGGAAAAGAAGAGCTGACCGACAGCGAAATTATCTTTAAGAAAATTGGGCAGGTGCCTGGTATTACCGATGATGAACTCGAAAGTCCTGAAAGCAAGCGGTATGCAGCTGTCTCTAAGGAATTGATGGAACGTATTTCCAACTTGCGTGCAGAAATTGATCCTGAAACCTTTGATCAGCTCAATGTCCGTGAAAATGTAAAGCGCATTATTGATATAGAAAACATCCGCAACCGCGGCTTTAATACCGCTATCAACTCACTCACATCCATTCTCGATACGTCAAAGATGGGGTATCAGTATATCGAAAACCTCAAAAATGCCCGTGAGTTACTGCTCCGTGAATACGATGATACAAATGTTGCAAATCTCCCCGATGAACGCTACCAGATCCGCCTCCGCTATTACGACAACGCGCAGTTGATTGAAGAGCGCAAAGCGTATGAGGTTATGATCCGCTCGTTTGAAACCGAGGTTGAACACCTGTGGGATGTACTACAGACCCAGTATGATAAATCAAAGTTCATGGTACGCATTACCGACTTCGGCGATTTGGCAAAGCTCTACGAAAAGCATATTCAGAAGAAGTATAAGATTCCGAATGGCGAACCTGCTTACAAGGATATCGCAAAGGTTTGGGACGAAATTTCTTTTGTCAATGCCGCAGAAACCGAAGTGGAAAAGATGAACCGCACCTTTGTGTACGAAAAAGACAAGATGCGCAAGAAACTCATTATCATGAGGGAGCGGCTCAAGAGAATGTACGACTACCAGTACCCGATAGAACGGCGCGTTATGGAAGAGCGGCTTGATTTCCTTGAGGCTGAGTTCAATAAGTTTGACTACCTCATCAATCCATTCCACATGCAGCCCGGTCTCTTACTCGATGTAGATATTACCTCTATCAAACGCAAGAAGGCAACCCTGGACGGTATGGCAAACGTACTGAACGAATTCCTCCACGGCGTTTCAAAAGGCTTTATGGATCAGGCATTCGCTTCATTCAGCCGCCGCCGTTCAACAGTACGCGCTGATATTGCACAGACCTTTGGTTCAGGCGAGGATGATGAACCGGCTGCAGGAGCAGCAAGCGGACGCGCACAGTTCATCGATATGCTGAATGAGATGCCAAGCTTGGAAGCGCCGGCTCCAGAAACAGTAAACGAAGCACCCGTGCAGCACGGACGCCGGTCTACTTCTAAGACGAAGAAGGATGGCGCTGTCGATACTACGGCAAACAAAGGCCGCCGCGGACGGAAACCCGGTATAAGAACACTATAAGCATTTAGCGCTATGATTATATGTTAACATTACGGCAAAGGCCCCCTGAAGCAGTCTGTTTCGGAGGGCTTTTGTCTATAGAGAACCTTTATACAACGGTTCTCTTTTGCAGAAAAACAGTTTTAAAATAGTTTTAAAGCTTTTCTTCCATATTCGATAGGAAAGATATAGGAATATCTCTCATTATTCAGGTTTTTAGAGATTTCCATAAGGAGATGTAAATGCTCGGTTCATTAGGATTTTATGTACCCCTTGCGACAAAGCAGGGGTTTAACGCCTCCGTGATGCATATTCAGAATGTGTTAGCAGTTCTGGATAACTGTAACGCAAAGAACAATATTGCCGATGAGATTGGTATATTACTTGAAAATAAAGAATTAACAACTGAAGAAATCCCTGCTTTTTTATCAGTGTTATTGCTGGATATGTGGGGCTATAAGGTTATGTCGAAAAACCTCCGGCAGACGGCGGCGGCACCTGCGGATGTCATTGCGGAAATTGCAAAATGGGCGGGAGTTGATATTGTAGTAGGTTATCACCATCCCGATTTAGGTTTTCTTATCATCAATCCTAAAAATCCTGCCAACGCTTCTCTTTTTGAAATGCTGAAAAAGAATGAGCTTATCAATATTTATGTTGGAAAACAAAATACGGGCGCTATTGAACCAGCAGTTGCAGAATCGGCTTTTGAGGCATTTTTTCAGCTTTTAGACGGCGCAAAGCCGAAAGTTCCCGCAAAATTGCTCAAAGGGCCCTTTGTGTTTACCGCTCCAAAGCCTAAAAAGGAGCCGGTAGAACGGAAAAAGCAGCGCACTACACGGACTGCTACCGCTTCAAAAACAAAGACGGCACGGACAGCTGCTGCACCGCAACAGACTCCTTCCGCTGCACCAGCCGCGCAGGTACAGGCTCCAACGGGAAAAATGCGTATTTCTCAGCAAATTTCGGTTGTCGTTACAAACGAATTATTCCACAACGGCAATGTTGAAGCATGGAAGCGGATTATCCGCAGCTATAACGCGCGCTATCCGCACAATAAAGTGATTGTTTTCTATGACGGCGAGCAAATTGTCGATATTAACACCTTGTTTAAGTGGGGAAAGGTCAAGCACGGCAGCAGTATTCAGTTTGCAGTTGCAGGGGAAGAAATTAAAGATTTGTCCAAGCTTTCAAAGTATTTTGCAGAAGGCGCAAGCCCCCGCTTTGAATCTTTTTTACGCGGGTCTCCCAGTACTGTTCTCAATCTTTTTTAGGAGTTTGTTATGAAGCTATCTCAGTCAATTCACTTTCTCAGTAATACGGAATCGCTGAAAAAAAATATAGACAAAACCATTCTCGGTATTCGCGGGCGTCAGTTAAATGAATTTTCCGAACTCGGACTGCCGGTTGTACCGGGGATTATTCTGGATGCATCCATTACACAAGCGTTGCATCAAAATGATCCTATGCCGGTATTACTACCCCTGCTGAAAAAAATGGGTACTGTGGTTAAAAAAGACTTTGACTCTGCGGAAAACCCCTTGCTGCTCAAACTGGTTATTTCTTCCAATCTTGTTATTGCGAATTATCCAACGCTGCACAACTTCGGCTTGGCAAAAAATACTATCACCGGCTTTGAAGAAAAAGTTGGAAAAGATTTTGCAAGCCATGAAGTGTTCTTCCTCCTCCGCGGGCTGTTTTCCATTCAGCTTAGCATTGCGGAATTACAGGCAGATGAAATAAAAATAGGGGTCTATAAGGATCTGCTCAATAAGATCAGCGGTGAGCTTAAAAAAGAAAAATGCACCGAAACCGGTAGTGCGGTGATGGATGCATACCAGCAATACTTACCCGAAGGTTTTTTCAATACAGCTGAGGATCAGTTGAAAATAACTATTCAGCTTATCAGCACCATGCTGAGCCTTGATCCTGATAACGAAAATGATGTTGCTCTGCTCATCCAGCCGTTGGTATACGGTAACTACGACAAAGAGTCTTTTTCCGGTAAATTTTTTAGCCGCAATATTGTAACCGGCGAAAAAAAATTACAGGGCATGTTCTTCCAAGAAAAATTCGATGAGGCCGATGCAGACGGAAAGGATATAAACGAAATAAAGCCCGCATACCTCAAACAGCTTGAGTCCATAGCCTGGCAGCTTGAAGATCACAGCAAAGATGTACGGGAAATACGCTTCACCATTGAAGCCGGTAAGCTCTGGCTCATTGAACAAAAATCCGTTGAAGCAAAAAGTACCATTGCCTTGGTACACTTCTTACTTGATCTCCATAAACGCGGTATTGTCGATGCCGAGTATGTAGTAAAAAATGTAAAACCCGGACAGCTCAATGAAATTCTCCATCCGGTTATCAACACGGCAAGTGTAAAAAATTTCCAGTGTTCTAAAGGCGGTATTGCCGGCGCCCCCGGTGCCGCAGTGGGGCGTGTCTACTTTAGCGCCGATTCACTGATCGAAGCCCAGCGTATTGCCCGTCTGCAAAGTGCCGACACCCGCTGTATTCTCTGCGTACCGGCAAGCTATGCAGGAGATGTAAAGGCAATCGAAGTTTCTACCGGTGTCCTTTCCAATGAAGGCGGCTATTCAGCACATGCCTCTGTTGTCTCACGCCAATACGGTAAAATTTCGCTGGTTCGCCCTGATATGAAGATTATGGCAAACAAAGCGGTAATCGACGGCGTTACAATCAAAGAAGGGGACTATATCACCCTGCAAGTACCCTATTATGGGGAATCGACGGTCTATTTCGGTGCTGCAGAGCTGATTGAGCCGGATCCCAAAACATCAGGGCTATTGGATTTTATCGCTTTAACCCGTTCGTTTATCCAAAATTTCCATGTCCGTGCCAATGCCGACAGCCCGCGTGATGCAGCATTGGCAATCAGCTTCGGTGCTGAAGGTATCGGATTGTGCCGGACTGAACACATGTTCTTTAACGAGAAACGCATCAATATCTTTAGAGAGATGATCCTTGCTGAAACAACCGAGGATCGTATCGAAGTATTAAAACGGTTGCAGAAAGTGCAGATGGAAGACTTCTACGGTATTTTTAAAGCAATGGAAGGGCGTGAAGTAACCATCCGCCTCTTGGATGCGCCCCTACACGAATTTTTGCCGCATAATGAAGCAGAGCTGGAAGGCTTTATCGAACACCTCAAAAAAGCCGGAAAGAAAACTCTCAGCAAAAAGGCGCTGTTGGATGAGGTCGCCGTGCGGGCGGAAGTAAACCCCATGCTGGGTCACCGCGGCTGCCGTATTGCCATTTCATATCCTGAAATTTATGCAATGCAAATCCGCGCAATCTTTGAAGCTGCATATAAACTGCAAAAAGAGAAGATAGAAACACACGTCGAAATCATGGTGCCGATTATTATGAACTTCCGTGAACTCAAGCAAATCGCATACGGCAAGAAGATTGAAGGTCATGCGTATTTAGGCATCCGTGCTCTTGAGAAAGAAGTCCGGGAAAAGCTGAAAGCTGAACCGATCGACTTTAAAATCGGTACGATGATAGAGTTGCCGGTTGCTGCGCTGTCAGCGGCGGAAATTGCCCGCTATGCAGAGTTTTTCTCATTCGGGACAAACGATCTTACCCAGACAACCCTTGGACTTTCCCGTGATGACTTTAACAACTTCATGCCTGACTACACCTTATACGACTTGATCGACGGTAATCCCTTTGCGGTGCTGGATCCGGGCGTTCGGGAACTTATCAGTATTGCTATTGAACGCGGGCGCTTAACCCGTCCTGATATTAAACTGGGGCTTTGTGGTGAACAAGGCGCGCGTCCTGAGAATATACCCTTCTGTATGGAAGCCGGTTTACACTATGTTTCGTGCTCGTCCTATTCCGTTCCGATTGCTCTCTTGGCTATTGCTCAGGCAGAGCTGGAAAAGGCTGAAAACGAAGGGCGTAAGCTGACCCCCAAGAAGGTTTCGTAAAGAATGTAGCTATGGGCATCTCGAAGAGCTGTATCTGAGTTTTTCAAGATGCCCTTATGTTACTATCTCATCACAGGGTATCAGAAAAATGCAGTTAAGTTTTTGGAAGATATCCGGTGAGAGACTATGGGCGTTGCGGGCAAGCCCGCCGCTCTTTGCGGGGCATATTCTAAACTTAGGTTTTCATAGGTTCCCCACAATTTTATATATCGAATTATCATCGGAGACGCTGGATTGGTTTCGTGTGATTTTCCGCAAATTTAGAGGCTGATATCTACCAAGGATGCTGTACGGCTGCTTGCTGCATAAATACTTTCTTTATGTGCGTATGGTCTTTTTAGTGAAGCTACCTGCTGGCGTAAACCTATTACACATGTTTGCAAAAGTTCGCGGTTTTTTTTGTTTTGAGCCAATACTTTCTGCTGCAGATCATCAAGATCTGTTTTGAGATGCGGAATATCAGGGAATGTAGTTGAATGGGCACAAATATCCGTATACATATACTCAAGCGGATCAATCACTTTTTGAATAGTAAATATTTCAGAAATAATCGATTCTCCAAGCTCTGTATACTGAATAATGGCATCGGTATCGTCAGATGATATACTTTTCTCCTGATTTTCCAATACAGTGAGGTATTCACGGAACTTGAGCCGCTGCTGTTCTAGGAGCATTCTGAATCGTTTCAGCATAGCAACCCGCGCTGCAATTTCTGACTCATTAAGTGTTTTGGTATGCATAATCAACCTGCTATATTGACTCCGCCCGTAACCGGTTGAACCTCAGTATTGGCGGCGGTTGAATTGACGACATGCTGCCAGGCTTCGCGAAGTTCCATCATCATTTCGCAGACTGTCTTGAGCGGTTTCGGATCTTTTTGCATATTTGCTTGAAAGAGTTGTTGATTAAAGAAAGAATACAGCGATAAGAGGTTTTCTGCAATCTCGCCGCCTGCATCCATATTGAGAGAAGCCATCAATTCCGTAACGACATCTTGTGCTTTTAAAATATGCTGATGAATACGTTCTATATTTTCAGCTTCTATTTTTCCATCAGGCATGCCTTCTAAGGCGAGGGTAATACTTTTTATTCCCTCATCATACAGCATAATAATTAACGAACCAGGGCTTGCTGTTTTTATTCGTGTCTCTTTATATGCTGTTAAGGCTTGACTGTTATAACTCATTTTTAATCCCCCATGCAACTGCGTGTGAAGTCTCTTTAGTTATCGGCAAAAGTACGGTGCTATTAAGCCTAAAGGTCAAAAAAACTCAGTTTTTAAAAAGCTATCCGTTCATGCTATTTTTCCGGCAGAGGCATCCCGTCGGGACGTATGTCGGCATAACGCCCGGAATTATTCCAATAGGCATAGCCTTCATCAATAGAATCTTGTATACCGATAATTTGACGCTGCACATAATCTTCATTGTAATATTTTCTATCATACGATACCGGGATATAAAAAGCCTGTGTCCACGGACGGATCACGGCTTTGTTATGCGCAATTATTTTGTTCCGGTATGAACCCTGCCGGTAAATGCGGTAGGGACGTTCCTCCGCAGGATTTTGTGCAAGAAAGCTTTGGCGGAAATGGCTGGGATAAAACATAGGGCAGATCACATCTACATAATCCGCAAGCACTTCTACCTCCTGCCCGGTACGCGCACCGGTACGGTACCAGCCGTTTGCTCCGTAAATATCAATAGAGATGGGAGCCTGTATCTTGCTGCGTGCGTAGGCAAGAAAAGACATAATCGCGCTTTCTTTATCCATTCCCTGTTCCTGTGCAGGATAGCGGGCTTGATAGAGATTTTCCCCGTCAGTAGGAAACCGGATATAATCAAACTGAACCTCGTCAAAGCCGCGTTTAATCAATTCCTCTGCTATTGCCGTGTTGTATTGCCATACTGCTTCATTGTACGGATCAACCCAGTATTCTTCGATAGGTTCCTGTCCGTTATCACCTGTTCTGTACCCCTGCCACGGCTTACCGCGGGTATCTTTGACTGCATAACGGTTTTGCTGATAGCGGTATAGCTGCTTGTCCTTAAAAGCCACAATGCGGGCAACAAGATAGATATGCCGTTCCTTCGCTTTTGCGGTAAAATCTTCCAGCTGAATAAACGGGCGCACGGCACCGGCTGCCTGCACTACTTCATCCTGTGAATCATAACGGACAAAACCGGAGTCATCTTTCATATCTATTACCAACATATTGAGCTTATTTTTTTCTAACAGATCAAAGTAGCGCTGCAAACCGGCGGCTGTTTTTGCCTGATGTGCCGGTAGGTACACACCCTTGCGTCCTGAGGCGTAACGGAGATATTCCGTTTTCAAGGTTTTTGAGCCTTCATCAAGGAGCCATAGCTCTGAAAGACTGAGCGCCTTACCGAACGATGTCATCTGTTGCGGCAGCCATGCCGAAAGGGGCTGTTTTCCAATGCGTTTCAGGTTAAGTTCTATACCCGTGAGCCGGTTCGGATGCGGAATAGGCAGCATGAGCGGAACCTCAAACAAAGCACCGTTTTTACAGCCGATGAGAGATAGCGCCCCGGCGCTGAGTCCGTCGATACATTGGGCTTCGGCAATACTATCTGTCCAGTCAGACACAGCAAAAAAGCTTTTGGTTCCCCAATCGAGCCGGTACAACTTACCGGTAAATGTTTGCGAGGCATAAACCTCACTAGTGTGGTTGCGGCTGTGTACAACAATATCAGAAAGCTCTTCGTCGCTTTCCGGACCGGGTACGAGTCCTTCGCTCAAGGGGTACCACTTGTCAGAAACTGCCGGCTGCTTCCACGCTGCTCCATAGATGGAGTGAGAGGCAAGCACCGTCAGCTGCCGGTTCCCGTGCGAATCGGGTAGGTCAAGCACACAGACTGCTTTGAGTCCATTAACTGCAGTATGGCAACCGAGGTTCTTCCAGCTTTTACCGCTATCCTCGCTTAAAAACACCGCACTATTGGTTGCAGTAATCAGCGTGCCGGGATGGAAGGGGTGCACTTCCAAATCTTTGAGCATTTGCGTTTTTTTGATAAACTGCTTTTCTGTTCCAGCTATTTTTTTTATGACCTTAACCGGTAAGCCCTCATTGCAGGGATCGAATGCCAGTAAATCACCGGAGCGGACAATCCCGTTATCGGTAAGAAAAAACCATATATCGCCGCTTTTTATAATTTTACGCACGGCTGCCTCATTCCAGATTCTTTGTGCAGACACTGCCGAAAGTTTATATAAGCCATCCTGTGTTCCGGCAAGTAAAAAGTTCTGCGCAAAAACCGGCAACAAAATTGCAAAGTTAAGGAAAAAAAGAGTCAAAATCCGCTTCATAGGGGTGCATTATAGCGCATATAGCAGGCTGGGTCTATGAAAATATACAATGTGTATCTCTTGCATTTCTTTCGTACTCGTTATGGATATAGCGGCTCAGGAACTTTCAAATATGATCAATGACGTTACCATCGGAGATACCGGTTGTTGTTATATTAGTAAAAAAATTTACTGTGTAATGAAGAAAATGTGATTTAGTACTTGACATGTATGTGAAAATTTGATATAAGTATTTCATTGTTTTTGCCGTTGTAGCTCAGTCGGTAGAGCAAAGGACTGAAAATCCTTGTGTCGACAGTTCGATTCTGTCCGACGGCAGTATTTATATCTATTGTTTATATCTTTATCTTTCAATTTTTTTTGCATTAATATATCGAAAATCAACACCCTCGACATGGCTTGTGAGTATTGCTCCATGGTTCGTATTGTATGTGCTATCCGGCATGGATTCCATCAGTATATACGTCCATGTATATTACAATGTAAAAACTTATCAAAAAAAACGTTATCAGTTTTGCTGATGAGGAATCTTCTAAAAACTATACCTGAGTTTTTAGAAATGCCCATATCTGTCTTTTAAAATGTCCTGAAGCTGCTGTTGTCAGTCCTCCCCATACTGCTTCCGGTGTCCAAGATATAAAATTTTCAGAATTGCATAAACGCCCCGTTTCAACTATACTTATTCCATTATGATAGAAATGAAACGGACCGTTACCTGCGGTCAGCTGCAAAAAAGCGACGCCGGTAAAACAGTAGTATTAAACGGATGGGTGCACCGCAAGCGCGACCACGGTGGTATCTCTTTTATAAACTTACGCGACCGCTACGGGCTGACACAGGTGGTTGTCGATGACGATGCAAGCGCTGAGCTGAAGGAAACCGCAGCCGGGTTGAAGATGGAATATTGTATTGCCGTTGAAGGCACAGTGCGGGAGCGCCCCGATTCCATGGTCAACACCGAAATGACAACCGGACATATCGAAGTGAAGGCACTGCGTATGGTAGTGCTGTCGAAGAGCGCCGTGCTGCCCTTCCAGATTGACGAAAAAACCAACGCTAACGAAGACCTCCGGCTCAAGTACCGCTATCTCGACCTGCGTTCCCAGACTATGCAGGATCACCTGATACTGCGCTCAAAGGTTACGTTCGCGGTGCGGGAGTACCTCACAGCGCGGAACTTCTTGGAAATTGAAACGCCGACCTTTATTAAATCGACACCGGAGGGCGCACGCGACTATTTGGTGCCGTCCCGCCTCTATCCGGGCAAGTTCTACGCACTGCCGCAGTCCCCGCAGCTGTACAAGCAGATCCTGATGGTCTCCGGCTTTGACCGCTATTTTCAGATTGCCCGCTGCTACCGTGATGAGGATGCACGCGGCGACCGTCAGCCTGAGTTCACCCAGATTGATATTGAAATGAGCTTTGTTTCCCGCGATGATGTGCTCGACGTTACCGAAAATATGTTCCGCACGGTATTCAAAAAGACTATCGGTGCGGACTTGGCGCAATCCTTCCCGCGGATCAGCTATGATGATGCCATCGACCTCTACGGTACCGACAAACCCGATATCCGGTTCGAGATGAAGCTGCAAGATGCCGCATGGCTGGCTGAATGCACCGAATTTGCCGTGTTCAAAGATGCGGTCGCCGCCGGAGGAGCTGTCAAGGCGCTTGTAGTGAAAGGACAGGCGGCAAATTACAGCCGCAAAAAGATTGAAGAGCTTGAAGCTGCGGCAAAAATCTACAAGGCAAAGGGGCTTGCATGGACAAAAGTTGCAGGCTGCGCATTTGAAGGCGGTATTGCTAAATACTGCGCCGGTGCCGAGGCTGAAATATGCAAAAAGCTGAATGCCGGGGACGGCGACCTGCTCCTCTTTGTTGCCGATGCAAAATATAAAACCGCCTGTACCGCACTCGGCGCTGTCAGGAGCAAGCTCGGTAAGGATTTAAACCTGCTCGATCCAAAAGTATTCGCCTTTTTGTGGGTTATCGACTTCCCGCTCTTTGAATGGAATGAAGATGAGCAAAAATGGGATCCCGCGCACCATATGTTCTCCGCGCCGCAGGAACGCTACCTTGACACGCTGGAGCAAAACCCCGGCGAGGTAAAAGGAGACCTGTACGACCTCGTACTCAATGGCTACGAAGTCGCTTCCGGCTCAATCAGAATCCACAATCCTGAGCTGCAAAAACGGATATTCAACATCGTCGGCTTTAACCCTGCCGATGCGGAAAAGAAGTTCGGCTTTTTAACGGAAGCGTTCAAGTACGGTGCGCCGCCCCACGGAGGTATCGCACCCGGTCTTGACCGCATCGTGATGCTGATGGCAGGCGAAACCTCGATTAAAGAAGTCATCGCCTTCCCCAAAAACACCTTCGCTGTCAGCCCCATGGACGAAAGCCCCAGCGAAGTTGACGAAAAGCAGCTTGCCGAACTGCACTTGAGCATTCGGGAATAAGCAGTGGCAGCCCTGACTGCGTTATAAGAAAAAAAGTTTTGCATCTTTGGGACTGATTGAAAGAAAGCAGTCACAAAGATGCGATGGTAGACAGCATTGCTCCGTGTACTACCGGGAACCCTCTAAAAACCGCAAACCAGCCGGATTAGTCTGTGATGATATGATTTTATTATCCTAAGTGTTTGCTTGCTTATTTTTATTATAAATAGTAGTGTATTATAATAAATCATCATTCACAAAAATCGAAAGGAGAATACTATGCCCAATGCCAATAACCTACCTCAGGGCTTTGACAGCCTTGCCGAAGCGCAGCAGCAAAAATTTCTCGCATTAAAAAAGATAAAAGACGAAGGCGGGAGGGTTATCGGGCTGTATTGTTCGTATGTGCCTATTGAACTGATCTATGCAGCAGGAGCTGTTCCTGTTTCTTTATGTGCTACGAGTGAAAAGCCGATTAGTGCAGCAGAACGGGACTTACCCAAAAATTTATGTCCGCTTATTAAAGCCTCTTATGGTCATGCAATAACAGACACCTGCCCATTTTTCTATTTTTCCGATTTTATTATCGGAGAAACAACCTGCGATGGAAAAAAGAAAATGTTCGAGCTTTTGAATGAAGTAAAGCCGACTCATGTAATGCACTTGCCTCAAAATAATCTTGATCAAAAAGGCTATCCCTTTTGGGCTGATGAGGTGCGCAAACTCAAAACTAAAATAGAAGAGTTTTACCGCATTACTATTAGTAACAGCGATCTACGGAAAGCCATTGAGGACTGTAACCGGGAACGGCAGCATTTAATCAATTTTTTTGAGTTGTCTGCTTTAGACCCGACACCGATTTCCGGTTTGGAGCAGTTCAATGTAAAAGAAGCATTCGGCTTTCAATATGATATTCGGAAAAAAAATGATGAGCTTGTGAAACGGACTCAGGAGTTGAGAACTCATTGGGAAAAAGAACTGAAAGGGACGATTGATATCCGTCCCCGTATTCTTATCACCGGTTGTCCGCTGGGCGGGGTAAAGGAAAAGATTCTTGCAAAAATTGAAGAACTTGGTGCAGTGATTGTCGGCTATGACAGCTGCTCCGGGATACGCACACAGATGGAAATGGTTGACGAAAACCCTGATCGCGATCCCATCGAAGCGATTGCAGAAAAATACCTCAAGACAAACTGTTCCGTGATGAGTCCTAATCCCGGGCGGTTTCGGGACCTCGATTATCTGATTGACCATTACCGGGCGGATGCTGTCATCGAATGTACACTGGTTGCATGTCATACTTTTAATTTGGAAAGCCATAGTATCGGTAAATATGTCGAACAAAAAGGTTTGCCGTATATGCACCTCGAATCAGACTATTCACAGGCGGATGCCGCACAATTTGCAACGAGAATCGAGGCATTTTTGGAGATTGTGAAAGTGCGGAAGGGGATTGGGATATAAGAGCGTGCCTCTAAAAATCCAAGGTATAACTTCGACCGCTCAAATAGCGCGGTCTCGTTAACCGTCGAGTTTGCGTATCGCAAACATCGCCTATTGATTGCACTTTTTCATTTCGTTGCAAAAGTGCAGCAATTCGCCAATCCTCGCCTTTTGATAAAGGCTGCGGTTGCCGAATTTATAGGAACGTTTATTTTCAGCCGCTGAAATAGCGCGGCTGAAAAACACTGCGAGTTTGCTCACCCGCAAACTCGACGATTGACGTATGCGCGTTTCGCGCATCAATGCAACAGTCTTCGAGAATTGATATTCTCTCAACTGTTGCATTTTAAGGAACCGATTTTTTGCAGATGCCTTAGTGTATCAGAAAATAAAAGAAGCTTCTCTGATGGGCTGGTTTTTTCTTGCAGTCTCGTTTATACTGTACCCATGGAAACAATAGATATTTTAAGACCTCTTTTAGAGAAGGGGCTGCTCAAAGACAGCCTTCTATTGGCTGAAAGCGAAGGCGTGGAACTAGTCAATGTTAATCAAGATGGGCTGAACTTTGTAACAGCATCTATTTTAGCAGATGTGCCCTCTGTCGAGAAAACCGAATTGATTAGAAAGACCGGCGCTTTCTTTTCAGCACAGGACTATTGTAAACTGCTCAATGAGAAGGTATTTACCATTCACCCTGCAACCAGAGACCGCTTAAAGGAACAAGGTGTATTGCTCACTGATGATGAGGTCAAGCAACACTATGCCTGGTACAACCTTTTTGATATTGCCTTCCCTTGGCTGCCATTGTCAGTATTTGAAGATCTCGTTGTCTATTTGCGGGATGAAAAACGCCTTGTTCTCGATAAAGAGACACGTGAAATCGTAAAAGAGAACTTTCTTAATTCAAAGCGGTATTCTGAACGGGAATTGAACGCATTCTTTAAATCTTCAATTTTTGATAATGAGATTTAACTGAATGGGGTTTGGCTGCTTATCTGAGCATGTAAATGGCTGCTCATACAGGTAAGCAGCGGGCAATACCGTTAAGATTTCCCGCTGCATCGGTAAAATTTTTCCAGAGCCGCTAAAATCTCATTGGTTTTAGCGGTTTTCTGCTATTTTTTACCGGCTTGTACCAAGGTTACCGCAGCTGTAGTAACAATGTCTTCTGCTGAGCAGCCGCGTGAGAGATCGGATAACGGCTTTGCAAAGCCTTGCAGGAAGGGTCCGAAGGCATCTGCATTTGCCAGCCGCTGTACCAGCTTATATCCGATATTGCCTGCGGCAAGATCCGGGAATACGAGCGTATTAACCTTTCCGCGGATAGGACTGCCGGGAGCTTTTTTATCGGTTACGCTCGGTACCAAGGCTGCATCCAGCTGAATTTCTCCGTCATAAGAGAACGAAACCTTCCGTTCATCCAGTAGTTTTACAGCTTCACGTACACGCAGCACATTTTCATCTTTATCACCGCCTGAACCCTTGGTTGAATACGACAGCAAGGCTACAACCGGCTCTGCTCCGGTAAATACCGCACAGCTTTCAGCAGCTGAAGCGGCAATGTCGGCAAGCTGTTCAGATGAGGGGGTAGGGATAACAGCACAATCGGAAAAAATCATAACACCATTTGCACCCCATTCGGGATTTTTCGTGTCAACAACAAAGCATGATGAAGCGGTTTTTACTCCCGGAAGCGTACCGATAATGGTCAGCCCGGCACGGAGTACACTTGCTGTTGTATTTTCAGCCCCTGCAACCATTGCATCAGCTTTTCCCTGCATCAGCATCATTGAACCGAACCTAAGCACATCGGTCATATCTTTTTGAGCTTGCTCAAGCGTCATCCCCTTTGCCTTCCGCTTTTCGTAAAAAGCGTGTGCAAAACTGTCAGCCCATTCGGATTCCTTTGGATTGATAACCGTTATACCGCTGAGTGTAACACCTGCCTCTGCCGCAGCCGCAGCAATTTCCGAGGGTTCTCCCAATAAAAAGAGTTCCGATACCATTTGAGCATCAACCAATATTCTGGCAGCCCGAAGGGTACGCTCTTCGGTTCCCTCAGGCAAAACTAAACGATTCTTGTACTCTTTTGCCTTGCTTTTCATTATTTCAACGAAACTCATACAAAACCTCCATCCATTCAAAGTATCTGTAAAATATATGTTCAAAGATACTTTTTACGTTATTATTCGTGCGGAGGGTTTAATATCCCGACGCTCTGCGTCGTAACAAAGGATATTAAAGCCGACTGCAACCACCTCGTCAAAAATATACATCCTTGTACATTTTTGACTGCGAGTTTTTGTTCAGTACCGCCACGGAGGGCGGGTGTGTTAAGCAGAAACGATGTTTTACAAAAAACTTCTTTTTGTAAAACTCGCAAGGCAATTTACAACACGGACGTTGTAAATTGGCACAACTCGTTTCTGTTTGGAACCACCGGCATCCATGCCGAATCGCATACACAGTGCGAAACATTGAGCACTGTGCCCCGACGCTCTGTGTCGGGGTTGTTGATTTGATAGAGTGTACTGCTTTACGCGGTTTTCTGCAAGTTAGTATGAGGGAAGTACGTGATATTCATCTGAATAGACCTGTTCGATAACTGCGTTGTCGAACAGGTCGACGAGTTCTAAATCGCACAAATAGCACGATGCGTGAACATCGCATTTCAAGGTAACCTGTTCAGAAGCGGAAGTTTCCGAACAGGTTTAATATTATGCGGATCAAACACAGTGCGGACGAGTTTGCGATCCCGGTCTCGGTGCCGAGGTGTTGATTACACATTGAACTTAAAGAAGATAATATCGCCGTCTTGGACAATGTATTCTTTACCCTCTTGACGGTATCTGCCAGCCTCTTTAATTTTTTGTTCGGAACCGTATTTTAGGAAATCCTCAAAACTATAAACCTCGGCTTTGATAAATCCCCGTTCAAAATCGGTATGAATCACCCCGGCTGCCTTTGGTGCAGTATCTCCGGCACGGATTGTCCATGCTCGGCACTCATCCTTTCCGGCAGTAAAAAATGTCCGTAAACCAATAAGGTGATATGCTGCATGGGCAAGGACGGATAAGCCTGAAACCTTCAGTCCTATTTCTTCTAAAAAGGCAGCACGCTCATCGGGATCATCAATGTCGGCAAGCTCTGCTTCAAATTTTCCGCAGATGACGACTGTTTCAGCCCCTTCTTGTGCAGCAATTTTTTTTACCGTTTCGATATACGCATTGCCGTTTTTAATACCGTTTTCATCCACATTGCACACATAGAGCTGCGGCTTCATAGTGATAAGATGTGTATCGTAGATTACAGCCCGCTCCTCATCCGTTAAATCGGCATTGCGGGCGCCTTTTCCGTCTTGCAGCAATGGTTTGATCTTTGCAATAGCACTCATGGCAATCGCTGCTTCTTTCTGCATATCCTTCCCCATCCGGGTTGCTTTATCTGCCCGCTCTGCGCGTTTTTCCAGTGATGCAAGGTCGGCAAGTGCAAGCTCAATATTGATGGTCTCAATATCCGAGGCAGGATCAATCTTGTTATTGACGTGAACAATATCAGGATCGTCAAAACAGCGTACTACATGAGCGATCACTCCTACTTCGCGGATATGGGAGAGAAATTGATTTCCGAGTCCTTCGCCTTTTGAAGCCCCTTTTACCAGCCCGGCAATATCAACAAATTCTACCGCAGCGGGGATGGTTTTCTTAGGTTCAAAAAATTGAGAAAGCTTTGCAAGACGTTCATCAGGTAGGTCAACAATCCCCACATTGGGGTTAATCGTGCAGAAGGGATAATTTGCCGCTTCTGCCGGAGCACGGGTAAGCGCTGAAAAAATGGTGGATTTACCGACATTGGGCAAACCGACAATACCGCAATTTATAGCCATAGGATAACCTCTTTTTTATTATTTTCTTGACAATTCGAATAAAGCGCCTTTACAATATAATATATGGGAGTTTTTAAAACAATAGTTTTTAGAAGCGACCGCTACATCATCTTGTTTAGTACATGAGGAGCTTCGTTATGGGAATTGGAACAGAGAAAATAAGAACGATTGCGATTGCAGGGCATGGACAGTCCGGCAAAACGACGCTTATTGAAAATCTTGCAGCATTAACGGGTACCATCACCCGTGCGGAAACGGTTATGAGCGGAAAAACGCTGAGCGACTATACTCCTGAAGAAATAGAAAGGAAAATATCGATATATTCAGCATTAGTTTCCATGCAGTGGAATGATATGGCGCTCAATTTTTGGGATACCCCCGGCTCTTCGGACTTTATGGGCGAAGTTATTGCAGCGTTCCGATCTTCAGAAACAGGCTTGATGGTACTTGATGCGAAATCTGGTGTACAGATTGAAACAATAAAATATTGGCGTGATCTTGACCGCCGGAATAAGCCGCGTTTGGTTTTTGTAAATAAAATGGATGAAGACCGTGCCGATTTTGAGCATGCGCTACAGGACGTTAAGACGCAATTTAACGCAGATGTTTTCTCGGTAACTTTCCCGATCGGTAAAGGAAATGACTTTAGCGGCATTGTTGATGTACTGCACGGTGTTGCATATCAATTCGATTCAACCGGCAAAGAAAAAGAAATCCCCATTCCCGATTCGGCAAAAAAGCAATATGAAGAAATGCGAGAAGTACTTGCCGGCGCTGCAGCAGAAGGAGATGAAGACCTTCTGGTTAAATTTATTGATGAAGGTGAGCTTACTGATAGCGAAATTGCAAAAGGACTTACGCTTGCAATGAAGAACAACCGCATTGTACCGATTTTTGCCGGATCCGCACAGTGCGGTGCAGGTCTTACCTCCCTTTTACACTTTATCACCGAAATTCTGCCTTCTCCTGACGGATGCTTGGAGCGTGCGCTTAAAGGCGGGGAAGAATATACGGTGAAACTTGATCCTACACAAGGCTTTTCCGGCTTTGTAGTTAAAACGGCAAATGATCAATTTTCCGGTAGGCTTTCGTATATTAAAGTTATCACCGGAATCTTGGGAGCAGATGCTGAAGTGTTCAATATCAATGAACAGAAAAAAGAGCGAATTGGTAAATTATATCGCGTTGCGGGTAAAAAACTCACCGAAGTAAAAGAACTCGCAGCCGGAGATATCGGTATTGCAGTGAAGCTGGCAGCAGCAAAAACAAATGATACGCTGGCAGCAGCAGCGGACTGTCCGCCCTTTATAAAACTCCGCAATCCCGATCCGATCTATTCGTTGGCAGTAGCAGCCATTGATAAGAAAAACGATGATAAACTCGGTGAACAGCTGCTCCGTGCGTGCGAAGAAGATATGACGCTTTCTTTTATCTATAATGCAGAGACAAAGCAGAATGTATTCTCCGGTATGGGCGACTTACATACTTCTATCGTGCTTGACCGCATTACAAAGCAGAGCAAGATTGAGATACAAACCTCGATTCCGCGTATTGCTTACCGTGAAACCATTCGTCAGAAGGCACAGGCTGAGTATACGCATAAAAAACAGTCAGGCGGACACGGACAGTTCGGACGGGTTGTTCTGGCGATTGAACCGCTTGAACGCGGGGCTCAGTATAGCTTTACCAATGCAGTATTCGGCGGAGCTATTTCTAAAGGCTATATCCCCGGTGTAGAAAAGGGTGTAAAAGAGGCTATGGAAAACGGCGTTATGGCAGGTTATCCCGTTGTCGATGTCGGTACCACGGTTTTGGACGGTAAAGAACACCCGGTAGACTCTTCAGAAATGGCGTTTAAGATTGCGGCACGGAATGCATTTAAAAACGCAATGCGCAATGCCGGTCCCATCCTGCTCGAGCCGGTTATGAATCTCACGGTCTATGTAGAAACTTCGTATCTCGGTGATATTATGAGTGATCTTTCTTCCCGGCGCGGACGTATATTAGGGCAATCCCAGCTTGCCAACGGTATTGAAGAAATTCGAGCACAGGTACCGCATAAAGAACTGCTCCGATACGCCATCGACTTACGCTCAATGACGAGCGGAACCGGATCATTTGAAATGTCGTTTGATCACTATGATCCTATTTCCGGTAAGATTGCTGATGAGGTTGTTGCCGCTGCAAAGACTTTTATTGAAGAAAAAGAAGAATAACAGAAAAACAAGGCTGCCGCATCAGATAAGGATATTACATACCTTCCCTGATGCGGTGGTCTGTCTGTGAAGTGTTTTTTTCAATATAACCGCGTATAACCGCAGTGAATGAATCCGTAGTTTTTAAACTCGGAATTGATGCATTGAGTCAACCAGTGTATCAATATTGTCCTTATTTTTTTGGCTAACCACGCTGATCTCTTGAATAGCGTTATTGATTTGCATAGTTCCCGTTGCCATTTCTTCCATATTGTTTGTAATTACTTCGGTAACTTGGGTAAGCTGCTGCATTGCAGTCGCAGCTTTAGTACTACCATCCAGAATTTCTGCAGCGCCTGCTTCAACCTCGCGCGTCATTCCATCTATGGTTTTCATTGCCTGCAGAATGCGTTCTGAATTACCGCTTTGCTGATGCGTATTGGTCATGATAGTATCTTCCTGACGCTTCACCGATTCGGTTAATTCGAAACTTTCCATAAAGAGCTGTTCAACATGGGCGGTATCTGCAGCAATATCGTCGATACGGTTTTTTAGATCTTTTAATACAGAAGTGATGTTTTTTCCTTGAGTACTCGACTCCTCTGCAAGTTTTCTAATTTCATCAGCAACAACTGCAAATCCCTTGCCTGCTTCCCCTGCATGAGCCGCTTCGATTGCTGCGTTCATTGCCAGTAAATTTGTCTGACTTGCAATGTGCTGAATAACTCCGGATGCTTCCAAAAGGCTATCTGATTCTTCACTTATATCCTGAGTAACCTTTGCAGATTTTTTAACCGATAGTTTAACTTGCTCAGACTTTTCTTGCAGCTGCGCAATCAAATTTTTATTTGTTTGCAGAATTCCCATAATTGATTGAACACTTGCAACCATTTCCTGTACCGCAACAGAACTTGTATTGATCTGCCGTGTCTGTGTTGCCACATGGGTACTGAATAGCTTTGTAGTACCGCTAATCGATTCAAGGATATCAGCAGTATTAGTTATACCGGTACCTTGACTTATAATCTGCGTTTGTACATTCTTAATATTGGAAAGTATTTGTGCAGTAGAAGCTGCCGACTCCGTTACATTGACTGCAAGGGTTTGGCTTACCTCCTGCATTTCCGAAGCACCTGTTAGCACCGATTGAATGGAAACTCTGATTTTTTCTAAGGTTCTGTTAAAATATTCGGCAATTGAAACCGTTTCCAGTGTTCCCCTCCGTTCTAATTTAACGGTTAAGTCTCCCGAACCTTCAGAAATTTCCATTAATGTCCGCGTTAATTGTTCAAGAACTGATGAAATCCTATTTGCCATGACAATCGACAATACTACCGCAATCACAATAGAAATCAATAATATACTGACAAATTTGATTTGTGCCGAATATAAATATGAACGCAGCGCTTCTTGCGGTTTGAATAGAATAATACCTGCTTCAAAGGTATTTGTTTTAAGCGGAGCGGTTCTTACTCTGTACGGTTTTTGATCGATGATATCGGTACCAAAAAATTGATCTGTGATTCGGTAATTTTCTAATGATGCAAGATTGATCTCTTTACAGTTTTTAAAGTCATCACGGCTCATACTGTCCATGGAGATAATTCCGCTGCGTTCAATCAGAAATACCCGTTTTCCATTTTCATTTTTGGTCAACTGCTGTATCTGCTCTTTAAAATATGAAAGGTTGATATCGCCGCTTATAACGCCGACAAATTTACCGGAATCATCAACAAGCGCCTTCGTTATTGTCAATGCGGTATAGCCTGCACTCGCCTGATACGCTCCCAATGCAATAACTCGGTCAGGATTCTCTTTTGCTGTTTTATACCAGCCTCTTGTTCTGGAATCATATCCGGCTTTTCTACTGACCGGCGGGTACTGAATATATCCGCCGTTTATTTCAGCTCCAATAGAAATATCCAGTAAAATAGGATTAGATTCAACAATAAACTGAAGCCTCCTTAAAATACTTTCTTCTTGGACGATCTCTTCAGGGCTTCGGTCTGGAGTACTGGATGTAAGATATGACGGAATATATGCAGTATTAAGAAGGAATCTGGATTCCTTTGATGCTGTAGAAAAGAGACTTTCGACACCTTTAAAATGAGTACCAAGCAGAGACTCAAGGTATTGAAGCTCTTGTACTTCTGCATCAGTGTACATTTTTTCCAAGAGTTTTTTTTCTTCTAAATGGTAGATAATACTGCTTATCGATAGCATCACCGTTGTAAGAACGGTAACTGTTAGAAGAATGATAGAACGTAGTCTGAAATTATAACATTTTTGCATAGCATTCCCTCATATATTAAGCACTGAGAATATATATCACATGTACTCAATGCTCTTTTTTCTTGCTGCACCGCAAAATAAGAGAGTCTATTCAGCTGATGCATGAATTTTCTGACATTGCATTGAAAAGAAGGAGCTGTACTGTACACAGCCCCTTCGTGCTATTAGTCACCGTTAAAAGCCGGTTAGCTCTTTCAGTTCTTCTCTATTTCTTATACCATGAATTGTATTTTTTCGTGTTGGTGAATTTGTAATAATCGAATAATTCCTTGATATACTGACTGCGTTTTGCAGCATCAGCACTCTTATCGTTATACCATACTGCACCGACATAATCACCATAGGTAGCATTCGGTAACACAATCCAGCGTTCTCCCCAGAGCTTTTTATATTCATCCTGTAATGAATGCCATTTCGGTTCTTTTTACCGGACCAAGTTCCCGTTTGAAGGCTGCGGTAAAATCACCGATATTGTCACCGATATACATCACAACATCATGTGTTTTTAATACATTTTCACGGCGTTCCGTTTTGTTTGAAGAACCCTCGGTATTCATAACCTGTACGTGTGCAGGGTCTGCATTGGGAAATCCCAACCGTTTTAATTGCTGCACGGTTAAATCATGCTGATCCCAATCTCTATTAGTAATATAGAAGACTTCAACACCTTTGCTGCTTGCATATTGTAAAAACTCAACAGCTCCCGGTAATGCCTTACAGGCAGTAGTACCAACTGCGTCATAGTAATAATCCCACGGTCCATTATCCCATGAACCTTCACGCTGTACAATATCTGCCATATACATTGTGGAATAGTCAATAGTAGTGCAGTGCCTAAACATCCCAAATGTATTTAAGCAG